>JBDHXR010000025.1:0-24860 GCA_039810825.1 Fluviicola sp. | reverse complement strand
CAAATTGAAAGTAACCGTTAGATGTAGTGTAACCGTCAGCGGTAGGCTCACCAATAAAATAAGTATTAGGTCTTCCTTTAAAAGCAATTGCTGTCATACTTCCTGAACTTTTTGTAACAGGCCCTATTATTACCACAATTGGAATAGATTTAAGTTTTGATTCGTTTTTGGTTTTAATATCTGTAGCTTGATAGCCTCCTATTATGAAATTTCCATTTTTCAATTCCCAAGTTCGTATAATGCTATCGTTAATGTCAGTTTCATAGGCAATGGGTTGATTACCTAAAAATTGGCTAAGTCCAGAAAGCATAGGATATAAATTCCCACCTCCATTCAAACGCAAATCAATAATAAAACCTTTTTTACATTTGATTGATAATTCGGTGACAATGTCGGACAGAGATTGTGCATAATGATTAATTTGTGTTGGGTCGTAAATTTGAATTGAAGGTACTCTAATATAGCCGATTTTGTCCTCAACTATTTCAGAATAGAATTTATTAGTCATAGAAATTGCTTTGTCGTTCAGCGGTTTGAGCCAAACTAACACTGAGTCCTCAAAACTTGGGTAATATCCATAAAATTGGTTATTGAGAAATATTTGTGAATGAACATCATTTAAACTTCCTAATACTGTAACAAAACAGTTCATTGTGTCTTTGATAGATTTTGCATTTTGTATTTGCTCCTTGAAAGATTTATCAATCTTATTCCAGTCAGCAGTTGATCGATGAATTGAGTTGAATTTAATAAAGGTGTAAAGGCTGTCTACAGAAACAGGTAATTGTCCGAACGAAATTGAACAAGTTAGTGTCAAAATAAAAATTGTTGTCAAACCTTTCATTGGTGTGGGTCTTTATAATAGCCTATAACTTACTTATACACGCTATAAAACTTCCCTTTTACGTCAAATATTGTTGTATTGGCGAAACTTTATTGCGTTTATATGTTCTCAAATTTAGCATTTTTTCACAAAAAATCAAAAGGAGAAATTATCTTTTGTATATCTCTCGTACTCACATGGGTATAGATTTCGGTTGTTCGAGAGCTGTTGTGTCCTAGCAGCTCTTGTATGTAGCGAATATCGGTACCATTTTCTAGTAGATGAGTGGCGTAACTGTGTCTTAGCCAATGCAGTGTTGCTGGTTTTTTGATACTTGCTTTTTCTAAGGCTTGTTTTAAAACAAGTTGTAAACTTCTTGCACTGTATTGCTCTCCTTTTTCTTGTCCCTCAAATAGCCATTGTTTGGGTCTATAAGCAATAAAGTAAGTTCTCAACAGTTCAATTGTTTTGTCGCTAATGGGAACCACTCGATCTTTTTTTCCTTTTGATTGAAAAATGTGAAGCAAACGCCTATCGGAAAGAATATCTTTTGGCTGTAAATTCAATAACTCGCTACGTCTTAACCCACACGCATAAATCAAACTTAACATAACTCGATGTTTCAAATTGCTTGGTGCTTCCAAAATCGCTTTCACTTCTTGTTTGCTGAGTACATTGGGTAGGCGATGCTCCACCCTTGGACGTAGGATTAAACTAACCACCATCTTTCGATTTTCGACGGTCTCAAAAAAGAGTTTAATGCCGTTTACAAATTGATTTTGATAAGAAGAGGATAACTTTCGCTTTAAAATATATTCGTTGTTGAACAGTACCACGTCGTCATTGGTAATGTTTTCTACCGTTTTATCCTTGAAATAAGTTAAAAAAACGTGGGTAACATCGGTATAGGTCTTGATGGTGCTTTCTCCATAACGCTTGCTACGTAACCACGCTTCAAAGTATTCTAACTTTTGAATGGTTTTTGGGGAAATCAATTCATTGAAATAAGTAGAAATACCAAATTGTTTTCGATAGCCCTTTGTATCAGGCAGATGCCACACTTTTAAAGTCGAACTCCAGCGTGCTCCTTCCAACTGTTTGAAACGCTGAATGAGCTCTTTTTTATTGTCAAAACTTACTGCAATACGTTGTTGGTCGCGGTGATTGATTAGTTTAGCTTTATACATGATAGGATTATTTGTTATTTGAAAATAACAAAAAAGTACCACAGTAAAAAATAGTTGAGTGAAAAATAACTCTTTAGCTAAACAGATTTATGTTACCCCCTTCAAATAAACAACATGCTTACCTTACTTAACGTAGAGCGTACTTTGTATTGCTCTATGGTCAGAAAAAGGGCGGTTTTGTATATTAAAGTCAAGTGCCCCAATATCACCGGTGTGAAAGATATAATCAATTCGTCCTGCTGGTACTTTTCCAACATACGTTGCGCCTATACCGGTAGAGGTTTCACGGTAAGAATCAACTAAAATGCTAGAAAATTGATTGTAAACAAATGAAAGGGGAGTGTCGTTAAAATCGCCGCATACCACAACAGGATAGGGTGAAGTTTTGATGTGTTCTACTACACGCAAAGCTTGATCTGCTCTTGCAGGATAGGCGATACGAAGTTTATCCAATAGCAAACGGATTGTGGATTTTTTATTTCCGGCTTGTTTTTCTTCTTGACCAAACAATTCATAGTCTTCTTGCTGTAGCTTGATGGATTGTAAGTGAACATTGTAGAACCGTATAGTATCCTTGCCTTTTACGATATCTGCATAAATGCAATAGTTGTCTGTAGATTTAAAGTTTTGAAACATAATATCTCCTTTCGCTATCATTGGGTATTTTGAGATCATGCAAATTCCAAAGTTTTGTCGATTTCGAATACGGTGAGAATACCGATCATGTGAATTCGAAAAATTCATGACTTGAAGCAAGGTGTCTTTTGTAGAAAAAGAAGAGGGCTTGTCTTGATGAAAAAATTCTTGAAAACACACTATATCCGGAGATTCTCTTCGAATATAATCTACTATGCTGTCTCGAGTTTCATTGCGTTTTTGTATGGAAGGATTGTACAAATCAAACAAACGAACATTGTAGGTCATCAACTTCCATGTGTTTTTTGCTTCATACGATGGCGGATCTTTAAAGTAGTTAAAGGCTAAAGTCCTGAAATGCAAACTGCCACCACAAATCAGTGCAATTAATACATAAAAAAACCAACGAGATCGGGCAAATGCCCAGCAAATTAACAGCAAAAAAGTGATGCTTATAATAACAGGATAGGCTAATCCAAAAAATGGGACTATTTTGATGGTGTTTGGATGTATAAAAGGCGATAGATAAGAAAGAAATAAGCCAACAAGCACCACTACAGTAAATAATTTAAAGTAGAATGAAAAACGGGCTAAATTCCTTAATAAACTCATTTTTTACTTTGTGAAAACAAAAATTCTTTCTCTGCTTTTGATAACGATTCGTACCCAGATTTTGATATCTTGTCTAAAATTTTATTGATTTTCTCTTGTTTTTCTTTAGACTCCATGTTGTATTGTTCGTCAGTTTTATAAACTCTTCCGCCTTTTTCGACTTTCATTTTTGGTCTTCCAGACTTTAATCCGGCAAACCAACTTTTTAATTGTTGCGTTTTTGTTTCGCTCCAATTAATAAAATTGGATGAACTGTGAAGTTGTTGCACAGATAAAAAACCCAAAAAAGCACCTCCTAAATGAGCAAAATGAGCTATTCCATCATTTTTCATGATTTGCATAAAATCCGAAACCAAATAGATAAGTGCAATTACGTATAGCTTAATCGGGAAAATTCCAAACAATTGCACCTGCAAGTTTGGTTTGTAAAAAGCCATAGCAATAAAAAGAGCCATTACAGAACCAGATGCTCCCACAACTACAATGCTTTGATCCACAAATTGACGTGCTGCAATTTCAAACAAACCACCAAAAATTCCACCCCAAATATAAACATGCAATAGTCTTCGATCAGAAAAAAACTGACGAAACATGTTTCCAATAAAATAGAGGAAAATCATGTTGAAAAGCAGGTGAAGAAAGCTAAAATGAGAAAAAATGCTTGTAAACAATCCCCATGGAGCAAATATAAATTCCTTGATGTTTGTATTTAATGAAAACAGCCACGTTTGAATGGTTTCAACGATTCCTGATGAATGTGTTCCCTTTCCGATAAAAGATAAAAGCACATGAAATAAGAAAACAAGCGCGTTTACGAAAATTAACCGTATGTGCATTCCACCATGTTTGAACTGGAATTTTAACTCTTCAGTAAGTGTTCGGTCTTGCATAATCAATAAAAGTTTTGTCCTTTTTTGCGCCAAATAAGCACAATAACTGCACCAACAATTGCTCCACCCACATGCGCCAAATGTGCAATGTTATCACCAACAGTATTTTGAAAACTGTTATACACTTCAAAGGCAAAATATCCACCTATTAAGTATTTCGCTTTAATTGGAATAGGGGGAAACAAAAGCATCAATTCTGTATTAGGAAACAATATGGCAAAAGCAGCCATAATACCAAAAATTGCCCCGGATGCACCAACCATTCCTGAAAGTGATTTATCCAAGTATGCTTGTATCGCTTGGATTTGAATACCCGAGACCTGCTTGTTGTACATAAAATGATTGATTTGGGCGAGTGCCTCATCTGTTCTACCATACTCTTTCAATAAGCCATTGATGCCGGCAATGATATGTTGATCGCCAATAGCTTTCTTTATTTCGATAAGTTGAAAGAAACCAACGCCACTGTAAAGCAGGTATGCGCCAAGTGCGGAAGCAACATACAACATGAAATAGCGTTTTGCCCCCCACAATCGTTCAAGAAAACTACCAAAAGTAATCAAGATAAACATGTTCATGAAAATGTGAAAAAAGCCTCCGTGCATGAAAAAATAGGTTGCTATTTGATAAGGTTGAAAAAGTGGCGTTCCGATGTAGTGAGCAGCCAATAGATTATCCAACATTATTCCTTTTTGTTGTAAGAAAAAGGTGAGAATAAACAAAACAATGTTTAATAGAACTAAGTTTTTTGTTACGGGAGCGATATTTCCAAACATAAATTAAAAAAGTTGAAAGATGGATTCGTTTGTTAATTCTGTAATTATTTTTTTTCCTTTTGGAGTGTAGGTATGGTCGTTTGTCTGCAGCAAAGAACTTACAAATTCTTTCAGAGCCTCCGATTCATTCGAAAGTTGAAAAGAAATACTGCTTGCAAAGGCTGTTTGTGCCAATACGGTGTGGGCAATTTCACCTTTGTCTAAATTGTCCATTTGCAAGCACTCAATGATTTTGTCAACACACGGAATCACTGTAGATTCTGTAAGTTCAGCAGGAATTGCAGTCAGCTCAAATTCGCTTGAGTTTGTGTTCCAATCAAAACCAATGCGTTTCAAAGTTAGCTGGTTGTCTTCCCACAACAGTCTATCTTGCTTGCTCAAAGCTTTTTCCATAGGAAAGAGTAGTTGCTGAGAGGCTAGAGGTTGCAGCATAAAGTTTTTCATCAATTGGTTGTATATCAAACGTTCTTTTGCTCTTCGCGCATGTATTATAAGCAATCCATTGTTGGATGCACAAATTAAAAACGGACCTACAGAAATAAAATTGCTTGATAATAAAACAGTTGCTACATCAAAATTTAATGACGTTTGCTCAATATCCACTTCATATTCGCCATTCATCTGAAACATATCTTCGAGGGAAGAGGAGCTTTGTGCAACAGAACCAAACCCAGCACTTTTTATTGCCGAAGTAAATGGACTTCCAAATGAATCTTGTTTTTTTACCTTGTTTTCGTTTTCAAAAGGGTTGTAATACTTATTGATTTTGATTTCTGGTGCAACAGGAGTTTGGTTGCGCATTTCATAAGGAATATCAAATCCACTTTCCTGATTGAAATCGAGCGTTGGCATGATGTTGAATTTACCTAAGCCTAATTGCACAGAACTGCGTAATATTTGGTAAATTGATTTGTCCTCTTCAAATTTAATTTCAGTTTTAGTAGGATGCACATTCACATCAATTTGCTGAGGATTTACCTCCAAAAACAAAAAATATCCGGGATACATTTTTGCCGGTAAAATATTTTCGAACGCTGAAGCAACAGCATGGTTAAAGTATGCATCTTTGAAAAAACGATTGTTGACAAAAAAGAATTGTTCTCCTCTCGTTTTACGAGCTGCTTCTGGTTTAGCTACAAAGCCATTAATTTCAACAATTTCAGTATTTTCTGTGATGGGAACTAAACGGTCGTTGTAGTGTTTTCCAAACAAATCTACAATTCGCTTTCTTAAGGGTGCAGGATTAAGATGAAATACTTCTTGGTCGTTGTGCACCAATGTAAATGCAATCTGATGATGAGGAATGGCGATGCGCTCAAACTCATCTACTATGTGCTTGAATTCAACTTGGTTGGATTTCAAAAAGTTTCGTCGTGCTGGCACATTGTAAAACAGGTTTTTAACCTCAAAATTTGTCCCGTTAGAGCATGCTACAGGTTCGTGACCAGAGATCTTAGATCCTTCTATTTCAAGCTTTGTCCCCAATTCTTGGTCGGCTTGTTTCGTTTGCATTTTTACGTGCGCTATGGCAGAAATAGAAGCCAATGCTTCTCCTCTAAATCCTTTAGTTTGTATAGCAAATAAATCAGAAGCAGATGTGATTTTACTGGTTGCATGGCGTTCAAAACACAAACGTGCATCTGTGTATGACATTCCTTTTCCATTATCGATTACTTGTATCAAGGTACGCCCGGCATCTTTTATCACGAGGTCAATTTTGGTAGCACCTGCATCAATGCTGTTTTCTACCAATTCTTTTACGACAGAAGCAGGACGCTGTACTACTTCTCCTGCTGCGATTTGATTGGCAACATGATCTGGAAGTAAACGAATAATATCTGACATAAATGATAGAATTTTAATACAAAAATAGGCAATAATACCCTGTTAAGATTCCTCGTTTAACAAATCTTATTCCATACTTTTTAACATGACACGGTGTCAGTTTCTACTAAAATAAAGTAAATTTGCTACATGAAACGTTCTCTTTGTCTCATTGGTCTTACTTCAATTGCAATCATTGTTTCTTATGGCTTTTTTGGGAATACATCTGCAAATAAATCAACAGCATTAAGGTTCAAACTTCGTGATAAGGCTGTTGTTTTTACCATCGAAAGTGAAGAAAGATGGGTCGAGAGTAAACTGAAGGAGTTATCATTGAACGAAAAAATTGCTCAATCTTTTATGGTTCCTTGTTGGTCAAACAAAGGAAAAGCACATTTAGATGAAGTAGAATCGTGGGTGAGAAATCAAAAAGTGGGTGGCATCATATTTTTTCAAGGTGAACGTTCAAATTTTCAGGATGCTCTTGCTCAAATGCAAGCGGCTTCCTCGATACCTTTACTGATAGGAATGGATGCAGAATGGGGCGTTGCTATGCGCTTGTTTGATGAACAACGTTTTCCATATCAACAAACAATAGGTGCAGCAAATAATTTAGATTTAACCAAAAAAATAGGCTATTTCATGGGACTTGAGTGTGAGTCTATGGGAATACATATGAATTTCTCACCTGTTGCAGACGTAAATAGCAATCCTGATAATCCTGTGATAGGATTTAGATCTTTTGGCATGTCAACTTCTTCTGTATCAAAACAAACGGCTGCAATGGTGCAAGGAATTGAAGACGCAGGTGTAATCTCTTGTGTTAAACATTTTCCGGGTCATGGCGATACGGATAAAGATTCTCATTTAGAACTCCCAACAGTTTCACATTCAATAGATGAATTCGAAAAAACGGATTTCAAACCTTTTGAAGCAGGATTTAAAGCAGGCTCACGATCTGTAATGGTGGCACATTTGAATGTTCCGTCATTGGACCCAACAGGTACACCTAGCAGTTTATCACAGCCAGTGATTCAGGGCTATTTAAGAAATAAATTAAAATTTCAGGGCTTGATTATTTCTGATGCATTGAACATGAAGGCAGTTGCAGATAAATATGGGAAATCTGAGGTTGTGGCAAAAGCATATTTAGCAGGATGTGATATTTTACTCTTTCCGGAAAATATTGTTGAGGCTATTGAAATCATTGCAGGAAAAGTAGCCAAAAATGAACTTTCTGTTCAAGAAGTTGACAATCATTGTAGAAGAGTTTTGAAAGCAAAATATCAGGCAATTGTGAACAAACCATCGATTAAACGAAAAGATTGGCACAGAGAAAGCGAAGCTGTAAAAAGTCTGGTTTATCAAGATGCTTTAACTTGCCTGAAAAATGATAATGATTTTTTACCTTTTGATTTATTGAATGAAAAAATAATACGAATTTCTGTTGGCATACATGCAGCACCATTTCGTGAACGCCTAGAAGATTACGCTTACGTCACGCATTATCGATTCAATACATTGGAAGAAGCAATTCGAAGATTGCCTTCAATTAATTTTTCAGATAAAGCAAAGTATGTTGTTGATTTTCATTCGGATGGCCAGCGGTCTGCTAACAATTATGGATTTGGTGAATGGGCGAAAGTGTTTGATGTATTGCCACAATCTTTAAAAACTGCAGTAGTATTCTTCGGAAACCCAATGGTATTGAGAAAAACAAATAGCTTACCAATTCAAATAAAATCATTGTTATGTGCTTATGAAAATACTACGTATGCTCAACAAGCTACAGCACAAGCTATCATGGGAGCAGAAGATGTAACAGGAAAGCTTCAACTTGAATTGAATTCGACTTGGAAAGTAGGTGCTGGAATTACAATAAAAAATAACGGACGACTTCAATTTTCTCAACCAGAGGTTTTGGGTATAAATGCAAGCAAATTAGCAGAGATTGACAGCATTATTTTACGAGCAATTCGTGCAGAAGCAATGCCCGGTTGTCAGGTTGTAGCAGCAGTTGACGGAAAAATAATACTGCAAAAATCTTGGGGGAAAACCATGTATGAAAAAGGCGATTCAGTGAACAACTATCACTTGTATGATTTGGCTTCCATTACAAAAATTGCTTCAACTACTACCGCCTTGATGAAGTTGCAATCCGAAAACAAGTTCTCAATCAAAGCCAGTTTAGCAGATTTAGTACCGGAATACGTTAATGGAACTCCGTATGCCAGTTTAACAGTTGAAAATTTATTGACGCACCAGGCAGGCTTAACTCCATGGATCGCTTTTTACAAAAAAACAATCAAAAACAACGAGTTAGATCCTGAAATTTACAGTACAACTTTAAAGGAAGGGTATCAAACGCCGGTAGCTAAAGGAATTTGGATTAAAGACAACTATTGGAAAGAAATTCTAAATACCATCGTTCATACACCACTTACAGGCAAAAAAAGCTATGAATATTCAGATTTAAGCTATTATTTTTTCAACAAATACATTGAAAAAATTACCGGAAAACACCAATATGAATATGTACTAGAGGAAATTTATGCTCCCTTGGGTTTACGACGAATGCGTTACTTGCCTTTAGAAAGATTTCCGCTCAATGAAATAGTGCCAACGGAAAACGATCAAGTATTTAGAAAAGAATTGATTCACGGGTATGTGCACGATCCGGGCGCTGCAATGATGGGCGGAGTAGCAGGTCATGCCGGCCTATTTTCAAATGCAACAGATTTGGCTATGTTGATGCAATTTTTAATGAACAAAGGGCAAATTGGAAATCATTCGTTGATAAAAAAAGAGGTGGTGGATTTGTACACAGCATGTCATTTTTGTCCAACAAACAGAAGAGGATTAGGCTTTGATAAACCAACAATATCGATAACGAATGGCCCAACCTGTGATTTGGTTTCGCCAAGTACTTTTGGTCATTCAGGATTTACTGGAACCATTACGTGGGCAGACCCAACAAATAAAGTTGTTTATGTCTTTTTATCGAATCGTGTTTATCCGGACGCAGAAAATAAAAAAATTACAAAAATGAGTGTGCGAAACGAAGTGCAACGTGTGTTGTATGAAGCAATCAAAGAGGCACATCTAGAAAATTAAGCAACATGAAAATTGGAATAGTATTGTACCCAACATTTGGGGGAAGTGGAGTAGTAGCCACCGAATTGGGCAAAGCATTGGCACAAAAAGGACACCTCATCCATTTCATTAGTTATTCAAACCCGGTAAGGTTAGGTAGTTTTAGGCAAAACATCGTATATCATGAAGTACAAGTTACTGAATACCCCTTATTTGAATATCAGCCTTATGAAACAGAATTGGCAAGTAAAATTGTTGATGTAGTAAAGCATGAAGGATTAGATTTATTGCATGTACATTATGCTATTCCACATGCTTCGGCTGCATTTATGGCACAGCAAATATTAAAAGCACAAGGCATTCATATTCCGTTTATTACAACCCTACATGGCACAGATATCACGTTGGTTGGCAAAGACCCTTCTTTTGAGCCCGTAATTTCGTTTTGCATCAATTCATCAAACGCAGTTACTGCAGTTTCAGACAGTTTGCGCAGAGATACGTACAAGCATTTCGACACCAATCGACCAATTGAAGTGATATCAAATTTCGTCACAGTACGCAAAGCATTACCCGATGACGTTTCACTTAGCCGTAATTGTTATGCAAGTGAAGACGAGTATA
Source organism: Fluviicola sp. (assembly GCA_039810825.1). Lineage (GTDB taxonomy): Bacteria > Bacteroidota > Bacteroidia > Flavobacteriales_D > Crocinitomicaceae > Fluviicola. The sequence continues at coordinate 14,395 of JBDHXR010000025.1, read as the reverse complement.
TCCTATGCCACATTTCAAATTTGCGACCAGTAAAGCGAATTGCAGATGTAGTAAAAATCTTTTACCTTGTCCAGGAACAAGTAAAAGCAAAATTGATTATTGTGGGCGATGGTCCAGATCGAATATTAGCCGAGCGTTTAGGAAGAGAATTAGGAATTTCTCATCAAATCATTTTCACTGGAAATGTGCGTGAAACAGCACAGATATTAGAAATAAGCGATTTATTCTTATTGCCTTCTGAAACAGAAAGTTTTGGTTTAGCAGCACTTGAAGCGATGGCACAGGGCGTACCTGTAATTTCATCCAATACAGGAGGGATACCAGAAGTAAACAAACACGAATTTTCTGGATTTGTTTCATCGGTTGGAGATGTGGAAAATATGGCAGAAAATGCAATGAGAATATTAGAGAACAAACAAACATTGCATCAATTTAAACTTAATGCACTTGAACAAGCAAAAGAGTTTGACCTTCAAAAAATTCTTCCGGTATATGAAAAACTCTATCAAAAAGTAATAGACAACTGTGCTTCAACCCCTTTTCAACAATAAATCGCTTTCTTCTGTTGAAAAACTGTTTTCAATGGGTTTGAAAGAATTTGAAAAATCAGTAATTTTATAAAAAGCTACATGGATATGTTAGAATGGGGAGATGAAGAACAAGAAGACGATTTTAGAGATGAATTGGAACGTTACGAATCCCAATTATCATCTGGGAGCATTGGTTTTTTTGACAGTGACTCATTAGAAGCAATTGTTGACCATTATTTAATATCCGGATTTTATTCTAAAGCAGAGCATGCTGCAAGTATTGGCATGGAACAATATCCGTTTCATACATTATTTTTCGTTCGTAGGGCACAATCTCTGTCTGGCTTAGGAAGATTAAAAGATGCTCTAAATCAGTTGGATGATATTGAAAACCGTGTAGTAAATCAAACAGAATTATTTGCTACAAAGGCTGCAATCTTTAGCCAGCTAAAAGACAGTAAACGTTCTATTTTGTTTTATAGAAAAGCATTGGAGCAAGCCGATAATGAGGAAAAAGACGATTTATTTTTGGATTTAGCAACTGAATTGGAACAACTAAACGATTACAGAGCTGCGATAGAAGTCCTGCAAGAAGCCATGCATCTGAATCCGAACAATGAAGGAGCCTTGTATGAGTTGGCTTATTGCTATGATCAAATTGATGATAACGAACAAGCAATTCGTGCCTATCAATTGTTTTTAGATGAAAACCCATACTCCTATACTGCTTGGTACAACCTCGGAAATACCTTTTCAAAAGTTCAGAATTTTGAAATGGCAATTGAATCGTATGAGTTTTGTGTAACAATTAACGACAAATTTTCTCCTGCATATTTCAATTTAGGGAATGCCTATTTATCAAATGAACAGTTTCAACACGCTGTAAAATCTTTTTTACGATGTATAGAATTGGATGGTGAAGACGCACACACCTACTGTTATTTAGCTGAGTCATACGAAAATTTAGAAGATCTTCCTGCTGCATGGGATTACTATCAAAAAGCGTTGACATTGATTCCAGAATTGGCAGAAGCTTGGATAGGTTTGGGAATTGTAAAAGATTTGGAAGGAGAACCAAAACTTGGTTTACGCTATATTCAGAGAGCTCTTGAGTTAGAACCTGATAATCCATCTTACCATCATGTATTTGCTGGGGCCTTAGAAAATGCTGAAATGTATGAAGAAGCAGGAATTGCTTATTTAGATTGTTTAGAACTTGACCCAGCAAATGAAGATTGCTTTTTTGATTATGTTGATTATTTGATTGAATATAAAACAGGTGAGGCACGAACATTTGTGGAGAAATATTCGCTGGAACATCACTATTTTTTTTCTATATTGCCATTGATTTATATCAGTTGGATACAAAATGAAAAGCAAACTGCTAAAATTATGCTAATTGAATGCTTCAATAAAGAGCCGGAGAAAACGAAAGATTTATTTGTAAGATACCCTGATTTGGCAGAAGTTGAAGAATTAGTAAATTTGACAAAATAAAAACCTGATTTAGAAAATAAACAAAGATTAGTTAGATGAATTTTGAATTAAAACATATACCTGAACGTACCGTTCAACCTCGTGGTACTGGAATCACAATGATGATGGACAAAGGATTAAGCGTTCAAGAGACTGAAAATTTTATCAGTGCAAGTGGTAACCTCACAGATTTGGTGAAATTTGGATTTGGTACTGCATACGTAACCAACAATTTAGAAAAAAAATTATCGCTTTATCGCGAAGCAGGGTTGAGGCCATATTTTGGAGGAACCTTGTTCGAAGCATTTTATGCACGCAATGGTTTTGATGACTACATGCGTTTGTTGGATAAGTACAACATGGATTTAGTTGAAGTTTCAGACGGTTCTATCATCATTAACCACGATGAGAAGTTGGAAATAATACAAAAACTTGCAAAATCTAGAACGGTTCTATCTGAAGTTGGATCTAAAGACTCAGGTATTTTAATCAGCCCGAATAGATGGATAAAAATGATGAGCTCAGAATTGCAAGCAGGTTCTTGGAAGGTAATTGCTGAGGGGAGAGAGGCAGGAAATGTTGGAGTTTTCAGACCAAATGGCACGGCACACACGCTTTTAATCAGCAAAATCATCAACAAAGTGAAGCCAGACGATATTTTATGGGAAGCTCCGCAAAAAAATCAGCAAGTTTGGTTTATTAAATTGTTTGGTGCCAATGTAAATTTAGGTAATATTGCTCCCAATGAGGTTATTCCACTAGAATGTTTGCGTTTAGGTTTAAGAGGAGATACTTTTTTTGAATTTTTACCCGGAGATTATGCTTCACGGTTAAAACATATCCATTCAGACGATCCGGAAGATGAATAATGGTTCATGTTAAATCTATATTAACCGGACATTCGGCACCAATTTATGGAGTCTCTTGGGATGGAGAATTTTTGTACACTTCAGCTGGTGATAAATATGTTACTCGTTGGGATTTAGACACAGAGAATCAAGATTCTTCCTTTACAGTAAAATTAGATTCAACAGCGTTTGTAATTAATGCGGCATTGAATCATTGTTATATTGGCTGTTCAGACGGCACTTTGCTAGCTGTAGATACGAAAATGAAGAAGATTGCATGGCAAATAAATCATTTCGGAAATTCCTGGTTTTCAATCGAAATAATTGAAGAATCAAATTGGCTAATTGCCGGAGATGAAGAAGGAAATATTTTAGTAGTTGATTTAGAAACAGGGCAACGAATTATCCATTTGCCTCTGGCAGCCGGAAAAATAAGAAGTATTCGATACATCAATAATAGCTTATTTGTTTGTACTCAATTGATCGGTGTTCTTCAATTTTCTATTGATACGTGGAACGAAATTTCTGCATGGGAACCCAATGAAAAAGGAACAATGAACATTCAGTTTGATTCCAAAAACAACCATTACATCACTACAGGTAAAGACGCCCACATAGTTGTTTCAGATTCAAATTTTAATTGCATTAAACGTATTCCAGCTCATTATCAGAATATTTATCAGGTTATTCCTTTTGAAAATGAATGGATTACTTGTTCTATGGATAAAACGATTAAAATTTGGGATTCTGATTTTACAAAAGTTACCCAGAAATTAGATGTTAAAGCCGGAGCTCACAACAGGTCTGTAAATAATTTGGCACTCATTAATTCAAGGATGTTTGCTTCAGTAAGCGATGATAAAAAAATCATTATTTGGGAACGAACAAACTAACTTTTTTGTGAATTTATTTTGAATTTTTCTTACCTTTACTTTATGAGTAGTGAGTTTGATTCAATATATCCAAATAAACCTTTCTTAGAAGAGGATAAAGCAGTGAAAGGACACGTTTCTATGACCGTGTTGTCGATGCTTTTGTTTTTCCTTAGCATTATGTTGTTGTTTGATATCGAAATTGTTTTCATTGCTCAATTGGTATTTGTAGTGTTGTTTCATGAGTTGGGACATTACTTTTACATGAAGCGCTTTTCCTATCAAAATGTACGCTTGTTATTTATCCCTTTGATGGGTGCTTTTGTTCATGGCACCAAAGAAAATCAATCTCAACGAGAAAATTTACTTACATTTTTAGGTGGACCTATTCCAGGAATACTTTTAGGTTCAGTACTATGGGTTTTAGGGAATTACTTCCAACAATCATGGCTTCATCAATTTGCAATTTTATTCTTTGCTATTAATTTATTTAACTTATTCCCATTATTGCCTTTGGATGGTGGCAGAATATTGGCAATCTTATTTTATGGAAAAATTGATAAAATTCAAGTTATAATTTCTTTTTCTACATCAATGATTTTGATTGGAATCGGTTTTTACTTTCAATGGTATTTTACAATGGTTTTAGGCTTGTTAATGGGTTTTCAAGTACGTAGTTTGCATCGAAAATATTTGATTCGAAAAGGGTTGAACGAGGATGAAGTAGATTATAACTCCAGCTATCTGAATCTTTCTAATCGTTCATATCATTTCATTAAAAACCATATTCTTGAAAACACCCCAAGTCTTCGAAAGTTTATTGACAATGTGGAAGAAAATGAGGAAACGAACACCTTGGTAGCAAGAGAAGTAAAAAACATGTTGGATATTCCGATGAAATTGGATCTATCGATGAAAATGAAAGTGAGCGCAATCCTACTTTGGATCTTATCTTTTATAGTTCCAATTTTTCTAATTTATTCTTCAAGCAATAATTCATAGTGATTTTAAAGATTGGTCATAGGGTAACTTTTCTTCATGAAAAAGGGGAAGGAGAGATCAAGGAAATAAAGAATGGTAAAGCTCTGGTAATTGATGAGCAAGGCTTTGAAAGATGGTACTTTGTTAGAGATTTAGCTTTTATTCATTCTGTTGATTATCAGATTGGTGCAATTAATCACAAAGAAGTTGATGTGGCTTCAAAAGCAAAAAATACTCAACCCAAGCGGTTATCAGTTAAATCAACTAACAAGCAAGTTTTGGAAATAGATTTGCATATCGAGGAACTAATAGATTCTACCAGAGGCATGTCAAATTCAGAAATTCTGCTTAAGCAACTCACAGAATTTAGAGCTGTTTTTTCAAGAGCAAAGGCTAAATCAGTTTCAAAACTTATTGTAATTCATGGAGTAGGTGAAGGAGTGCTAAAGAATGAAATTCGGATTTTTTTATCAAGACAAGAGCACATCGATTTTTACGATGCAGATTATAGAGAATACGGTAAAGGAGCAACAGAAATAGAGTTTTTAAAGCATTAACCTCAGTTCTGTTAATACCGTTCTACAAATCTTTTCGGGTATAAATGCTGTTGTGATTGAATTCAATTTTATCTTTTAGTTGTTTGATAGTTTTTATCAAACCAAATCGAAACTCATCTGAATTAATATTCAACCATTTAAAACTTTCATGTTCGTCTTCAATAGCCAAAGCAGCATGGTATAAAAAAAGGAAATGATGTTTTTCTAGCCATTTTAAAGCAGTTTCGTTTCCTTCTGCAGCATTTACAAAGGCCATCAAATGTGGGTAACCATTATTCATCAACCAATCTCTAGCTTCAGGTTTCAATTTTAAAGCCTGATTTAAAAAGAAAATTTCTTCATATCCGTTTTCATATAAAAAAAGTTCCAGTTCGTTGTGACCTTCTAATCCTTTTATCCATGCCATAATTATTTTTGGCGGATAATTGAAGTCTGCAAATTCTATGTTTGCCTGCTTTTTTTGAACCTTTATTTTTTTCTGCAAAGGCTCCTTTCCAAAAATTCGTTTAAACCAATTCATTCTGCAAAAAATAGCGTTGCTACCAATACTGCAACTATAGCTCCGATTAAATCACAAAACAAGCCTGCAGTTGCAGCATACCTTGTTTTCTTGATTCCAACTGAACCAAAATATACGGTTAGCACATAAAAAGTAGTTTCTGTGCTGCCTTGAAAAGTAGCTGAAAGGTTACTAATAAAAGAGTCTGGTCCAAATTGATTCATGTTTTCCACCATCAAACCACGTGCACCTGACCCTGAAAAAGGCTTCATAAGTATCACTGGTAAAGCATCAATAAAGCTAGTTGTTTGTACGCCAATTTGGATGACAAGCCATTTTAGGCCATCCATTAAATCGGTTAAAGCGCCACAGGTTCTAAATAAACTAATGGCACAAAGCATGGCTACCAAAAAAGGCAAGATATTGAGTGCAACTTGAAACCCACCTTTAGCTCCTTCAACAAACGATTCAAAAGCAGCAATTTTACTTTTCACTGCCATCACAATAAAAAATGTAATAAAGCCAAACATAATTGTATTGCTGAGTATTCTGGAAATAAAGTTAACTTGTTGAGGATTCACATAAATATACCAAAGCAAGAGTAGAATCAAAGCAGTTAATCCACCAATATAAGCTATAATCGTTTTGTTGAACAAATTGATTTTTTGACGAATTGAAACAAAAATAATTCCAGCCAATGTGGCAAAATAAGTAGTGATAAGTATTGGAATAAAAACTGAAGTTGGAGCTGTAGATCCGGCTGCGGCTCTGGCGGCAATGATGGAAACAGGAATAATTGTGAGTCCTGAAGCATTCAACACCAAAAACATAATTTGAGCATTTGAAGCGCGTTGCTTTTCCGGATTTACTTCTTGCAATTGTTGCATGGCTCTTAATCCTGCAGGTGTTGCAGCATTGTCTAAGCCCAACATGTTTGCAGCAAAGTTGAGCATGATGCTTCCCATTGATGGATGATTCTTTGGAATTTCTGGAAACAACTTTGAGAAAAGAGGACTAACGGCCTTAGACATTACACTAACTGCTCCACTGTCTTCACCAATTTTCATGATACCCATCCAAAGGCAAAGAATACTTGTCATTCCAATTGCTAAAGTAAAAGCTGTCTCGGCAGTTTCAAACAAACCGTCCATCATGTGCTTTAGTATCCAGGTGTCTTGCCAAAAAATAAATTTCGAAAACCCCATGACAATTGCCACGATAAACATTCCAATCCAAACTCTATTCAATACCATAGTTCAAAAATCATAAAAAATTAACTTGGATTTTGCGCAACATCTAAACAGATATCAACAAAATTTTCAAGAATGATAGCACCATGTGTTCCTGAAACTTCTGGATGAAACTGCACACCATATAAACTCCGTTCTTTGTGCATCATTGCTTCATTTATGGTAGCGTCAGAAACGGCTACATGAATAAAATCTTTGGGTATGCCTACAGCTTCACAGTGGTCTTCCATAAGAGTCAAAATTTCTGGAAGTTTATTGAATAATCTGCATTCAGCTAATACCTCAATTTCTTGCCAGTCACGGTCTTCTTTTTGACGATTTGCTTCGGCTCCAAATGTCAATGCAATCATTTGATGACCAAAACAGATTCCTAAAACTGGCTTTATTTCTGTTAAAAGCCAAGTGAATTTTTCAAGAAAGGGTAGTGTATCGACTTCAGTAATTAAAATTGGAGCACCGGAAATAATAAAACCAACTGCATTGGGGAAATTGGTTCTTTGAAAATCATCAAGTTTAACTACAACACAGTCTTTATGTTCATTTACAAGGTCATGAATAAATGGTGTTTTGCTACTTCCGCAATCGATAACAACAATCATAATTCAATAATTCCAACACCTTGACGAATGATTTCAGTTTCGCCTTCGGTACATTTTACAATAGTAGAAGCTTCGATTTTCCCTAATCCTCCATCTACGATTAACGCCACATTGTCTTCAAAGCGTTCATATATTTCTGTAGGGTCAACAAAGTACTCTTGTATCTCATCGTCAACATCAATCAACGTTGTAACGCATATCGGGTTTCCAATTTCTGATACAATTTCTAATATTATTTGATTGTCTGGAATTCGAATTCCTATTTCTTTTTTATTTGAGTCAAAGAGTTTAGACACATCATTTGTGGCATCTAAGATGAAAGTAAAAGGTCCTGGTAGATTGTGTTTCAACAAGCGAAATGTGTTTCTATCCAATTGTTTAACGTATTCAGAAACTTGAGATAAATCGTTACAAACAATAGAAAATTGTGCTTTTGATAATTTCATTTGTTTCCAATCTGCTAGTTTATTTAGTCCTTTCTTGCTTTTCAGGTCACATGCCAATACGTACACGGCATCTGTTGGTAAGATGCAAATTTCACCAGCTTTAAGTTGTTCAACTACTTGTTTTACAAGTCTTTTGTCAATATTTTTTGGATTAATCTCTATAAACATAAATGACAATTATTTAATAAGCTCATTTTGGATTGCTTTTTGATAAATGATGTACTTTTGAAGTTAACTATGAAAGTACAAATTATTTTTCTTTTATTCTTATTGATTGGCTCAACTACTTTTTCACAAGTCAATAAAAAACGAGTGTATGAATGCCTCAATTCATCTTCGAAAGCAGAAATTACAGAAGAGATTAAAAAACTTCAAGCTAAATCAGAAACATCAGAAAACTTAGCCTTTTTAGGAGCATTGAAAATGAAAGCTGCACAGTTTGGCGATAAACCAAAGGATAGATTGGAAGACTTCAAAATTGGAAAAGCTTTGTTGGAAAAAGAAATTTCAGCAAATCCAAAATTGGTTGAATACCGATTTTTGAGATTAATGATTCAAGAAAATGCACCTGCAATTCTAAAGTATCAATCCAACATTAGAGAAGATGTTTTATTGATTGAAAACGGATATTCAACAACGAAAGGTGAAACAAAAACTGCAATAGCAAGTTACTCGAAAGTTTCAAAACATTTAAAAAAGTTGCAGTAGAAATCGAGATTACTTTTCTTTAACAACATTTGCTTTTATTTTCAGCACGGTAATTTTTGGTTGCGTATTTGCAGTTATGGTTACAGTTTTTTCAACATCTCCCATGCTATTTGGTTTAAAGCCAACTTCAATTTTGTCTGTCTTACCTGGTAAAATTGCGTTTTCTGGTTTTTCGGGAGTGGTACATCCGCAACTTGCTTTCACATTATCGATAATCAAAGGTTTATTTCCTGTATTTGTAACCATAAAGACGCAACTGTTTTCAGATTCATAAACAATTGTTCCAAAATCATGTACTTCTTTATCCACAATCATTGTAGTTGAAGCGTTCTTTTCTTTACGTTGTTGTTCTAGCAATTCTTTAATTGCTAACTTGTTTGCCTTGATTGTTTCAGGATCATTTGCAGCTTCAATAAGCATTTGTTCGCTTTCATCTTTGTTTTCAGAATTGCATGAAACTGCTCCAAAGGCAATTGTAATAATTGAAAGTAGAAGAAAAATTTTCATATAGGATATCAATTTGCAGCTAATTTTTGTTTTTCGTATTCTTTTGATTCTAAAAGTTGAATGGCTTTTTGTAGCACTTCATTTTTGTCATTGTATATTTTGTAATAAGATTCCATTCCGAAAAAATCGTTTGCAATAGTTGCTTTTAGACGTAAACGCATTGTATTGCCACTAATTTTATATTGCTCTTCATTTATTTTATACTCTTTATTATCCGCTTTTATATAGCTAAAAAATTCATCCATTAACTTTTGATCTACTGTAAAGTTCTTAATAAAGTCTTGTTCAGTAGGATATTTTTTAGCAAGGTCTTCTCGATGCTTATTTACATAAGTTAAAGAGAAAGTATTGTAGGCACCGGTTCTGACAGTTTCTCTAAAAAAATCGGTCACATCAGAGGTGTCTATTGGGACAAAAAAATCGGGCATTATTCCGCCACCGCCATAAACAGGACGTTTGGTAACTCGTGTTTCAAATTTCAATGAATCAGGCAGTTTGATGCTATCTATATGCATCAATTCACCGTGCATAAAACGGCGCATGTATTCATTTCGATATTCCTCTTTTCCTTCATCATACGAACGTTGAATAAATCTGCCACTTGGAGTGTAATATCGAGCAATTGTTAAGCGCAGTTGAGCACCATCAGATAAATTAATAGGTCTTTGCACCAATCCTTTCCCATAGCTTCTTCTTCCCACAATTAGGCCTCTGTCCCAGTCTTGAACTGCTCCCGATAATATTTCAGATGCTGATGCAGAATTTTCGTCGATTAGTATTACAACGTTTCCTTTTTCCCAAACACCTTTGCGTTTTGCATTGAGGTCTTGACGAGGTTGAGCGCGGCCTTCAGAATAAACGATTAATTTGTCATCAGAGAGCAATTCATCAGCAATTTGTTGAGCGATATAGAGCAAACCTCCACCATTTCCTTGTAAATCAATGATTAAGCTTTCCATGCCTTCGGCTTTTAGCTTATTAATTCCTTTAAGCAATTCCTCTTCAGATGTTCTTGAGAAAGAGGTGAGCTTCAAATAACCAATTCCGGGCTTTACCATATAAGCACAATCCACAGAGGTTACTGGCACTTTATCACGGGTAATTATATAATTAATTGGCTTAGAAGATGCTTTTCTAAGGATATCAACGCGCACTTTAGTTCCTATTTCACCAAGTAATTTTTCACGCACATCGTTGTTCTTCAGACCAACTCCTGCTATGCTTTTCCCTTCAATTGTAATAATTTTATCGCCAGCACGAATACCCAATTTTTCGGATGGTCCACCAGGAATTGTTTCAACAACTACCAAGGTGTCTTTTAATATTTGAAAACGAATGCCTACACCTACGAAACTTCCATCAATTGAAACATTTGCTTGTTCTACTTCTTCCTTAGGGATATAGGTAGTATGTGGATCTAGTTTTTCAAGCATTCCAATAATTGCTGCATCAACCAGTTTGTTGTCTTCTATATTATCTACATATAATTTATCAACGTATTTCAATATTTCATCGATGCGTTGTGTGCTTGTAACGATGTTTGTTGTTAAGGGCTTTGTAGTTTGACCAAAGACAGCAAAACATAAGCAAACAGAAGTGAATAGAAAAGTAAGTTTTTTCATGGTATATTCTAGATTTACTAAATTAGTAAAAAAACGTATAATTAATTTGAATGGTACATAAAATCCAAAAAAATTAGAAAAAAATAACAAGTTGCATTTATCAACCAGGAAAAAAATCATGAACTCCCTTGTTGTGCTTCAATTTTCCGAAAAATATTTTTGTATTTTTATCCCATGACTTTTCAAACAATTAGAAGCGCATTTTTTTTCACGATTTATATTTCAATCACGTCCTTTTCTTTTGGACAGATAAAAGTACTTGACAAATTAGAAGTATTGTACGATCAAGGTCATTACAAAATGGTATTAAACCGGGCTAATAGACTACTCGATCAGCCAGATTATGATTTTTCTTACAAGCCTTCTTTTTACAAAAGTCTTGCTCTATTTCAATTAGCCGATAAAGGTTTGTGGGGTTTAATGAATAAAGATGCATATCAAGAAGCAAGGGGATTGTTGGTTACTGTGGCTAGTTCACCAGAAGGAATGAAAGTATTTAATACGCATTTGAACCATGTTGTACAATTGAAGAGAGATTTGGTAGCTAGATCACTAAGTTTAAAAGCATCTGGAAACATTGAAAAGTTTGATGAGCTTTCTCAAATTCTAATTGGTGTTTTCGATAAGGTTCCGGATATGGACGAGAAATTTGCTCCTCGACCTACAGTTGAAGAAGCTCCAATAAAAGAGAATGCTAAATCAAAAACTTTGCGTGAGGAAGTTGTGAGTTATGCTAAAACACAATTAGGAGTACCATACAAATGGGCAGGAACAAACTCAGAAGGTTTTGATTGCAGTGGATTTACAACGTTTGTCATGAAAAGGTTTGATGTTGATATAGATAGAAGGGCAGAGGAGCAATACAATAAATCAACCAAAATCAAGGAAAAAAATGCTCAAAAAGGCGATTTTGTATTTTTCAATAATGGTTCAGGAATATCGCATGTGGGAATAATTGTTTCTGAAAAAGGTCAGCCGCTAACAATGATACATTCAAGTTCAAGCAAGGGAATTATCATTACAAACATTGAAGAATCTGAATATTGGCTAAAGAGAATATACAGTTTCGGAACGTATATTAAAGCTGATTAAGGGGCAAAGATCGTTTTCCAAATAAATGTCCAAGTACCAAAGCAAAACTAAAAAGCGTACATGCTAATCCAATTGGTAGAAAAATTTCGAAAAAGGGCAATAGAAGAAAAGACAATACCGTAAAAAAACCAAATGTTACAACGAGTATTCGAGCAATTTTTCTCACATGGTATTTGGTCATAATATCGTATAGATAGAGTTGAGTTGAAATTAAGAAAAGCAGCATGTTCCACTTCCAAATCCATGAGATATCAATGAGTTGCGTAACAAACAACAGCAGTAAAATCAATTGTAAAAGCAACAACATTCTATTGATGTTGTAAATTTTCTTATTGTGTATGCGAATAATCGTTAAAAATTGAAAAAACAAAATTGTTGTAGAAATTGCCAATGGGATAATAGTTACCAAACTCCAAGATAAATAATACCAACCAAAAATCAGCAACATGGTTACAGTAAGAAAAGTAAAAGCGAAATAGGTAGGAAGTTTTTTAATCATGTCATGATTTTTTATAGCGAATACCAAATACACAGACATCATCGACTTGATCTAAGTCACCTTTCCATTGGTCGAATGCTTTTTGAATTTCAATGTACTGTTCTTCCATATCTAATTGATAAATAGAAGTTAACAAGGCTTTGAAAGGTTTTGATTTGAACTTTTTCATACGGTCTCCACCAAATTGATCTACATAACCATCTGTTGTCATATAAACACAGTCCCCATCTTGAAGAGTAAATTCTTTTTGAGTAAAAGGTTTTGCATCAATGAATTGACCTATAGGTTGTTTGTCGGGTTTTAATTCAATAATTTCGCCATTTCTGATGATTAAACATTCATTGTTAGCGCCTGAATATTTAAGTACACCAGTTTTTTTGTCGATAGTACACAAAGCAATATCCATTCCGTCTTTTACTTCGTTTTTACCTTCAGCAATAAATGCATCTACTACAATTTCACGAAGTTTATCCAGAATATCATTGGGTTCAATAAGTTTAAATTCGTTAACAGCACGTATCAAACCATTGTTTCCAACAATACTCACCAATGCTCCAGGAACGCCGTGCCCCGTGCAATCAACTGCAGAAAAAACTATTTTATTGTTAATCTGTCTTGCCCAATAAAAATCTCCAGAAACAATATCCTTTGGTCGGTAGAAAACAAAATGTTGATAAAACAATTCTTTTAATCGGCTCTGGTTGGGAAGAATTGTTGTTTGAATGCGTTTAGCATAATGAATACTGTCAAGGATGTCCATGGTTTTTTCCATGATCTCTTCTTTCTGCTGTTCCAATTGATGATTTTGTTCTGCAATTTCTTTGGTGCGTTCTTGAACGGTAGCTTCTAGTTTTTGATTTTGCTTCTTTACACGCTGAGTAGATAGATGAACAACAAAATAAATCAACACTATAAGCGCAATAAAATAAACGATATACGCGAAAATTGTTCTGTACCAAGGTGGAGAAACTGTAATTTCAATTTTTAAAATCTCACTTTCCACATCGTAAGCTGACTTTGCTTTTACCATAAAGATGTAAGTTCCTTCCGGTATTTTCTCAAAATTTGCAAAATTTAAGTTAGACCACTGTGACCATTCATCGTTGAAACCCTCTAGTTTATAGCTGTATAGCGTTTGTGAGATGGAAGAATACGCATTTGCATGGAAGAAAACTTTAAATGAATTTTGACTGTATTTCAACGGCTTGAAATCTTTTACCTTTTGCAAGTTGTACAAAAAGGTTTTACCGTTTACATCCAATTTATCTATGGATACTTTATATCCACCTCTTCGTTTGCTGACAGCATCGTTGTTTAATATATACAACCCATTTACAGCACCTATCCAAGTTTCATTTTCGGTTTCATTTTTTGCCAAAGCAAATACAAGCCCGGCATTTTTTAAACTTGCTAGTGGACTAGATACCCAAATGTAATCCTTTCCTTTTTTTTCAAACCAACCCGTTAAGTTGTTTTGAGATTTATAATTTTTATTTTCTTGAAAAATCACAACCCACAATTGCTCATTGTCAATATTCACGATGCGGTGAATTGTGTTGCGAACACCTGAATCAGCAAGTTTTATTTCAGGTTCAAACCGATGAAATGTATTTGCTTTATCGTCGTATTCATACAAACCATTTGCAGTACCTAAATATATTTTGTTTTGAAATTGCTCAACATAAAAATTGTTGTTTTGATCATCTGCACTTAAATTTTTTACTCGGCTAACTTTAAACTTTTTGTTTTTTATATCATAAATTCCTAAACCGATGGAGCGAATACTTAGATATACTTTTCCATTTAACACGGTTGCACTTACTGTTTCACCACCTGCATTTGGAACGATTTCTTCGAGTTTCCATTTACCACTTTCAAGATAAAGCCTCGCTAACCCACTTTCTAATGT
>JBDHXR010000024.1:0-27072 GCA_039810825.1 Fluviicola sp. | reverse complement strand
ATGTTTACCGTTTTCCAATGCAGCCAAGTTTGCTTGTAATGCTTCTCTTGTTGGATTTTTTCCGCGGGCGTATCCATAACCTTTATTTACACCCGGTGCCTCTTGAACGTATGTAGAGGTTTGATAAATAGGTGTCATAATCGCTCCAGTTGTTGGGTCAGCTTCTACACCTGCGTGAATTGCTTTTGTTCCGAATTTCATGTTGAATTTTTTGTGTCGCTTGTAAAGTTAATGCTTTACCTTCATTGAAATGTGTAGAGTGAATTATTTATTTTCATTTTGTACTTTCGTTGTGCTTGATGAACAACTCAAATTTTGATATTGACCAAATAATTCACGAACTCTCTGATATTCCTTCTTCAGATCGTTTGGTGTCTTTTTCTGAAAATGAAGCCAAACAACTAAAATTGGATGCTTTTTTGGAAGGGGTGAATAGCTTTGAGGTGATTGGTGCTTGGAAAGATATATGGAAGCAGGCCGAAACATTTCGCCTTGAAGCAGATATGCAATCAATGTGTTTGGTATCGGGCATTGTTTCATGGGAAATTTTTGGAAAATCTCTTTCTACTCCTTTGCTGATTACACCGATTGATTGGCAGTATCAACGTGCTACGAACACAATACAAATTGAAGCGATGGAAGAGGCTACGGAGTTAAATCCGTATTTAAAATTTGTATTCAAGGAACTAAATATTCAGCTCTCTTCTGATTTTGATGAATGCAACACGGTTGCAGAAAAACTGTCTTTTTTAGTTAACTTTCTATCGTCGCACGATAGAAACTGGTCGTTTAACGATGCTTTTTTTGTAGGTAATTTTCATTATCACCGTTTTTTCTTATTGCGTGAATTACAAGGAATTCAGTCTTCTGAAAAACTATCTAGCTCTTTTGAAACTTTACTCGGAAATTCATCTAAAACACGTGAAACGTATCGTTTTTGTGACCAAAATTTGGTTTCGATAGATTCAGATCAACTCAAAGTATTTTCTGCGTTAGAAAATGACGATGTAGTTGTAAACGGTCCGCCAGGCACAGGTAAATCGCAAGTTTTAATTAATATTCTAGGAAAATCATTAGCCGGTCAGTACAAAACGTTGGTAGTTTCTGAAAAAAAAGTGGCATTGGAGGTATTGGTAAAAAAGTTGGCAAGCTATAAATTGAATTCATATGCATTTGTTTTCCATAGTCAAGTAAAAGCTAAAGATTTTATCTCTAAACTGAAAAATACGTGGAAGGCTGTTGAAACAATGGAATATCAGCCAACAAGCGATTTATTTTTAAGCAAGCAATACCAGGATAAAATTCAAATGATACTGGATAAATTGAATGCTCCTCAATTTTTTTCGGGTGTCAGTTATTCAGAATTTAGAACATTGCTTGCAGAAACGCCTTCTAATGAAGATTGTTTTTCCAGTGTGGCTCCGGATGTTTCAGATTGGTTGAGTCAAAAAGAGGTGTTGGTTCAACTTTCAGACAATCTTGATGGATATGCTGCACTTGTTGGTTGTAAGCATGCATTTTTTACAGAAAACAATCCTGAAATGTTGTTAAAGAAACTGATTGAATTGTTCAACGAATTGCAACACACTTTTGATGGATTCATTTCTTTTGGAGCAATTGACAAACTGATATTAAAAGCGTCGCAATGTCAGCTTATTGAAAATGAAAAATACAAAGCATACAGTACACTATTGGGGAAGCCCAAGGCTTGGAATCAATTTACTCGAGCTGTTGATTCTTGGAAATTATTGAAGACTCAACTGGAAGAAGCACAGAAAGAACAACAAATTTGGAATAAAACTCCTTCAAAAAGTCAAATTGATTCATGGAACAACGCTACTAAATGGCTTGCAAAACGAAGTAGAAGAGTTTCTATCCGAAAAATGCTTGCCGATAAAAGTGTAGAGACCGAAATTGCTCTTGCAAATTGGAATACTTATTTGGCATTGAAACAAGAGGAATTGACCTTAGCTACTTATTTTAATAACCTCGGACTATCGTCTTCTGAAGTTGAATTGGATTTGGGGTTAACGTATGCATCACAATTAAGTAGAGAAAGTAAATCTGATTTGGCAGAACTGAATGCTTGGTCAGAAGATAAACGAAATGCTTTTATCAATCATGTCGGAGAATTATCGCGTTTTAAATCTGAACTAACACGCTGTTTTCAACTAGAGAAGCAAACGGATATCAGTGAGTTTTTGCAGACTAAGTTAAAGCATTTGGCTTCCTTGGTTGCGAATAAAGAGCTTTTGTTACAAGTAAAAGAAGTATATTTTCAATTTATGCCTTCATGCAATACCTGGAAAGATATACAAGTGTTGGTATTGAGCACAAATTGGAGAAAAATTAAGGCGCTACACCCTGAGTTGGCGAAATATGAACCACAACAATTGGGAGAATTGCTGGATAAACAAGAAAAAGAAGAGCAAAAAGACGGAAAACTGTTTGCAAAAAAAATTCACCAACAAATTCGAAAAGCATTTAATGATTACAACGAGTTGCTTCGAGAAGGAACACGGAAATTAAGCGCCGAAGAAAAAGCATTCAGGCAGCAATTGAAAACAGGAAAAAGTATTTTGGTAAAAGAATTTGGCAAATCTAAAAACTACAAGAGTATTCGCTATTTATTGGAAAGCGATGCACGCCATTGGATTCAAGTAATAATACCTATTTGGATGGCAACACCCGTGCAAGTATCCAATTTTTTCCCTTTAGAAAGCGAAATTTTTGATTTGGTACTTTTTGACGAGGCAAGTCAGATTGCTTTACCAAATGCGTTAGGTTCAATGCATCGGGCAAAACGAGCTTTGGTTGCTGGTGATTCTCAGCAAATGTCTCCCACTAATTTTTTTGGCAAAAATTATTCATTTTCAGACTTGTTGAATCAAGCAAAATATTACTTCAAAAACGTTGATTTGAAGCATCATTACCGCTCAGAATCTACTGAACTTATTCGCTTTTCGAATGAGCATTTTTACAACAACGAATTGATTGTTTATCCATCTCCGGCTCGTCAAAAACCAGTTTATTACAACTTCATTGAGCATGGAGTGTTTGAAAACAGGAGAAACAAAATTGAGGCAATGGAGATTGCAAGATTGATTGAAACACTATCAATCGAACATAAAAATAGTTTGGGCATTGTTGCATTTTCTGAAGAACAACTCAATGAAATTTGGAAATGTTGCTCCCCAAACACGCAAACATTTTTATTGAATGGAATAGATGAAAATCGCATTTTTTTCAAAGCTCTGGAAAACGTGCAAGGTGATGAAGCAGATGTATTAATTTTTGGACTGGGATATGCTAAGAATGCAGAAGGAGATTTTCATTTACACTTTGGACCTTTAAATCTAACGAACGGATACAAACGTTTAAACGTTCTGTTGACTAGGGCTAAGAGAGAAATGCATGTGTTTAGTTCTGTGAAATCGAATGATTTTCCTTTCTCTGAAAATGAATCTGTACGCTTGTTAAAACTACTCGTTTTTCAATTAGAAAATGGCAGTTTTGAAAACTACCAGCACCTTCAATTTCCATACGGAATTCAGCCAACAAATGTAGATAGCAATGTACTCACCTTTCGGAATATACATGCTTCATTTTCAAGTAGTACCGAATTGATTACTTTTCACAAAGTATTAAAAAACCGTGGTTGGAATATAAAATACACCGATTGACTTATTGTGTGTAAATCCCACTAAATTTCATAAAAACTGTAGTAGGATTGGCAAATTGACCGCTAACTCTTAGTGTATTATCTTCTTGAAGTTTTAATGTCATTTGTACAGCGAACACAGAATCATGAATAGGATTCAACACGGCTAGATATTTTGCGTTTAATAACTTTACAAGCTGTATTTCTTTGCCTAAATGACTACTTAATAATTCTTTTACCATTTCTAGTTGAACCACTCCGGGTGTAACCGGATTTCCCGGGAAATGACCTTGAAAAATTGGGTGTGCAGCATTAATTTTTATTTCAAAGTTTAATGCATCATCTTCAACTTTTGTTGAAATCAGCGTATAAAAATTATCCTTAAAGAGCATTAGAATTTAGTGAAATTAGTATCATCAATAGAGCCGTTATATTTCATGTTCGAGAAAGAATATACAATTTTATCATTTGCGTTTTTCTCTAAACTTAATTCAGTTAGCGATAAATCACTCTTCTTAAAAATCAATACAATTGTTTGAATGTAACGTTTTAATCTTTCATTGATTGGTGTTAATACGAGCTTGTAAGAAGAAGAGTTTCCATAATATTTGATGTTAAACTCAGTTTCATTCAAGAAAGATCCTGTCATCATTTTTACCATCAATCCTTGGATGCGCTTCATTGCTGTTTTTGTTGTAGCATCACTTATTTCTTTCCCTTTTTCTTGAATACGAATACTTTTCCCATTCATTAAGATTACCTGACTTTCTGGTTTTATTTTCTCCCAACGAATTTTATCTGATTTTTTATATAGCATCTTTCCACTTCCTTTTTGTGGAGTTGCCAATAGGGATGAATGTGTGGACTCCGTAAAATCTGCTTGAACGGCTTTTATATCCTGATGTTTTTTTTCTAACTCGTCTTTACATGTTTTGTTGTTATTCAACAAGGTATAGGATTGACCAAAAGCAGTTATGGAAATTAAAAAAGTGATATGTAAACATATTAATCGCATACGAATGTTTTTAAATCTTCTTGATTGGCAAAGATAATGCCATTTGATAGACATGTTTGGATATATTTTTCAAGAATTTGAACACTTTGACTCAGGTTGTCATGAAGCAAGACCACGCAACCAGGTTTTGTCTTTTTTAATAGACGATTTAGTAATTTTTCACTTGACAACAAGGTGTCGAATGAGCGCAAATTCCATGAAATTAAACGCAAATTCCGTTTTTTTAATGCTCTAGCAATTGTCGGATTCATGTATCCAACCGGCGGGCGAAATAACTTCGTTTCAGTTCCTACTATCTGCTTGATAGTGTTGCTGCAATCGTCTATTTCTTGGCCAATATTTTTTGATGATAACATGGCAAAAAATACATTGTGATTTTCTGTATGATTTCCAATGTAATGACCGTTGGAGTATATTTTTTGGAGTATTTCAGGATTGTTTTTTGCTTTTTCGCCAATGATAAAAAATAGGGCTTTAATGTTGTACTTTTCTAAGATATTCAACACCTTTTCAGTAAGGTGTTTATCCGGACCGTCATCAAAGGTTAAGATTACTCTTCCAGATTTGTTTTTAGTAGTAGCTGGATAAAAATACTGGACTTGTGTAAACAAGATACCTAGAGAAAGAATACATGCAAAAACCATAACAACAGCAATAACAGTGGGCAGAAACCAGGTGCTTTCTCGTGCAAAGAGATAGAGCATTATCAAAATGCACAACGTGAGGCTTGTGTTTACTTTATGAAACATGTTTTTGAAGGAGCGTTAAGCCCAATTTTCCCTTATCTAGGTTGTTTATTACAAGTATTGTTGACAGGTTACCATCATAAGTTAACCGATCAACTGCCAAATGAAATGCAAATGCAGAAGCAGATTGATTGTATCCACTATACAAAAGTACGTTTGAGTGATTTGAAGATAATTTTAGGAATCTATCTCCTGTTTCTATTACTGCATCTACTGTATGGTTAACAATAAAATTTTCGATTGTTTCTGCTTCAGGTTTATTAAAAAATACTGAAGACTTAAGCAAAGCAACTTTCGATTGATTGGTTGGTTGGTTAGACATCACAAAAAATGTTCCCAATGTTGTAAAAGGTAACGGTGTATCAATCAAGTTTCCTCTTAGTCGCTCCATAAATGAAATGGATTCATCCGCTGCACCAACCAACACATTGTTTTTGCCTTCGTCTATACATAACATTCCGTCCAACAGCGCTGTTTCAAAAGAAAGACAGTTCTGGGTATGTGTCATGTTGTAAGAGTGGTTTTTGAGCTCAAGTGATATTTGTCCGGCTATTGTGTTGTGCGTACTTTGGATGAACGCTGTAGGAGAAAGGATATCTCCACTTACAGTATTTATTGTAACCAAAAATTTCTCAGTATCTGTTAAGCAGCCCAAACTGGTTCCTACAGAAATAGCATCAAAATCTTTATTTATGTTTTCTGAACAAGCTTTTGCACAAGTAATTCCTATTCGTAAAATGGTACTTAAACGGCGCAAAGTGTTTGGAGCAATGTAATTTTTATAGTCGGGTGAAAGCAATGCGCACTGACTGTCCAAAGGCTTTAATTCATTCCAAAAATTAGTTCTACCAAAGGTGTTTTGGCAAGAAATACTTTCGATATGTTGAATGAAATACATATTATACTTTGCTTAATATTATGGTTGAGTTATTGCCTCCAAATCCGAAAGAATTTGACAAGATGTGATGAATATTGTTGCCTTCAGAATATTCTTTGATGGGTGTTAATCCAGTTTCAGAAATAGAGTTTTTAAAGTTTAAATTGGGTAATAACATGCCGTGATGCAGTGCTAAAATTGAAAATACTGCTTCAATTCCTCCAGAAGCTGCAAGTGTGTGTCCTGTATATGACTTTGTTGAGCTAAACGGTGGAATATTTGTTCCGAAAATGTTTTTTATTCCTACAGATTCTGATAAATCATTGTTTGGCGTGGCTGTGCCATGTGCATTGATGTACCCAATATCGGAAGGAGATAATTTTGCAACACTTAAGGCTTCTTTCATGGAGCGTGTTGCTCCAATTGCTTCAGGAGATGAGGCTGTTTGGTGGTATGCATCGGATGCATTGCTCCAACCGCTTAATATAGCCAAAGGTTTGATTCCTGATTTAGAGATAGATTGTTCGGTTTCTAAGACTAGAAATCCGGCTCCTTCTCCCAAATTCAATCCTTTGCGCTCTTCATCAAAGGGTTTACACCAATTTTCATCAAAAATCATCAACGATCGAAAACCAGAAATGGTAAAGCTTGATAAGGCATCTGTACCACCCACCAAAACACGGTCTAATTGACCACTTTGCAACATACGTGCACCAAGCATAATTGCATTTACAGCTGAGGAACACGCGGTTGATATGGTGTTTATATATTCTGTAATGCCTAACTCATCTGCTATTTGTTGCGTAGTTGTGCCACTGGAATGGTGTGAATATGCGTCAAGAGAATCTGTTCCGTCTTTTAAAAACTTTTTGTATTCAATTTCACTCACATCCATTCCTCCAACTGAGGTGCCAGAAATAATTCCTGTGCGTATTTGCGTGTGTAACGTATGGTTGGTAAACGCTTCTTTTGCTGCAATTTTTCCCAGTAAGGCAGTGCGTGAACTGAAGTCTTTTAGCTTGAATTTTTCCATAAGCTCTGCATTAGAATATGGAATTTCTCCTACCATGAATCGTTCAGAAAATGGCTGCGTTCCCTTGGAAATACCGGTTTTTTGTGAACGTAGAGAAAGCAATGCCTCTTCTACATTCATCCCGATTGCCGAAACAACTCCAATGCCTGTAACGAATATTTTCATTAGCTGTTTTTACTGATGTATGCTGCCAAGGTATTTATTGAATGGAAAATTTCTCTTCCTTCACTAGGATCTGCTATTTTAATACCATAATGCGTATCCAATATTACAATAAATTCTAAAGCATCAATCGAGTCTAGCCCTAATCCATCATCACCAAACAAGGGTTTATCATCTTCTATATCAGCCGGAGTTAAATCTTCTAAGTTTAGCTGCTCAATAATTTGTGTTTTTAATTTTTCTTTTAAATCATTCATTGTTATTCAATTTATATGTGGTTATTAATTCTTCTTCTATGTTATTTGTTGTGCTTTTTGAAACCAAAAATATAAAACATTCTTCGTTAAAATCTGATTTTGCATTTACCCAACCACAAAGACATTGTTCAGCTCCGTTTTCAAAAGCTATTTTGATTCTGTTTTCAAAAGCTTTTGCAGAGAATTGTGTATCGATGTAAAAACAATTTTCACCATACCATTTGTTGCGAATACACAATTCTCCGGTTAATATATTGGGTAAAGTATACACAAACAACGACGGACTGGGGGCGTTTTTGTTTGTATAAGAATCCAAAAACCGTATATCGGTATGTAAACTTGAGTGTGAGTTAGCAAAAATCATTTGTAAGTTGTTTTCACTACTATCATTATCAATAAAAGGAACCAATAATTCAGTACACAAAAAAGCCATTTTTGATAATTCATCCATTTTGTAGAATTTAGGATACTCTTCATTTAGATGCTGATACGCAATTTTTTTCCAATCACTTTGCTTTGGAAAATCAAGTTGAGACTTACCATTCAAAAAGAATCCTTTCGGGCTAATATAGCTGTGTGCAATTATCTTCATACTTGTTTTTGCAAAAGAATGCTGGCATTTCCACCACCAAATCCTGATGCTGTTTTTAAGACAGTGTTTATCTTTTCTTCTTTGGTTTTAGTAAGGATGTTTAATGGCATACTTGTACCAATAGATTCAAAACCCAATGAAGGGAAAAGAATGTTTTTTTCCATAGAAACAATACTCATTATGGTTTCAATAACTCCTGCAGCACCTAATGTGTGGCCAAAATAACCTTTCATACTGTTAATTGGTTTATTTGTCAATTCAAGGCGTTCAAAAGCTATGCTTTCCATTTCATCATTGAATACAGTTGCAGTTCCGTGCGCTGAAATGAAATCGATTTGTTTTGGTTGTATTTGTGCACGACTAAGTGTTTTGTTGACACAGCGAACCAGTCCTTCTCCGGTTCTTGACGGACCAGAAATGTGATTGGCATCGTTTGATGATGCGCCTGCTAAAACTTGTATTTTATTGGAAGTAGGATGTTGCGTTAATAAAACTACCCCACAAGCTTCGCCCAAGGTAGTTCCATTTCTTTTCTCATCAAAAGGTTTACACGCACTTTCACTCAATGCAAACAAACTCTGAAATCCGTACACAACAAAGTCTGAAACCACATCAATCCCAATCACCAAAATGTTTTCAGCACCGTTTTGACGAATAATATCTACACCGTGTTGTATTGCTAACACACCAGAAATACAAGCGTTTGAGACAATCGTTAATGAACTTTCAGGAAAATAGTTTTGTACTAATTTTTGGGTAGATTGAAAACAATCTTCGGGTAATAAATCTAAGTTTCCTTTGGTTGAACTTACAATGATTGTTGAAACCGTTATTTTTCTTTCAGCAAGTGCTTTTTGTGCTTTCAATAATCCATCGGATAACAAGGTGTCATAATTACCAATAAATTTTGCAAGCGGGATAGCCGTGTTGTTGTATCCTGAATTTTCAAAAACTTGAATACCCGATTCTCCATTAAGGAAAGCAGAAAAGTGCTCTTCGACATTGTTTCCAAGTGGAGAAATTAGAGCAATGTTTTCTATGTAAACCGGCTTATTCATCTTCCCATTTTTGAGTGTCTTCCCAATCAGCGTAAAAGGGTGGTTTTATCAATTCCAAGCTTCTGTCTGAAATAAACATAAAGACTTGCATGGTCATGCCTGTTGCTGCTAATTGTTGCGTTTTTTGATTGTAAACATTGTAACGAAATACAATTTTTGCAGAATCGTGTTTTTCCAATAGTATTTCAACAATGGCACCATCGCCATAAAAAATTGAAGCTTTATGAGAAATTTCTGATTTTACAATTGGAATATAATATCCTTTACTATGCACATCTAAATATTCAATACCGAAATCTTTTCCAAATTTTTCTCTAGCGTCTTCAAAAAACTTCAAGTAGTTGCCATGCCAAACTACTCCCATAGCATCGGTTTCGCTGAAACGTATTGGAATGGCTAATTTAGATTTCAAGACTTTCATGCCAGTACAATTTTGAGTTGACAAGTTAATAACTCTTTTCCTTTTGTAGAGACTTTCCCTTCAACCAAATGGATGGCGTCAAAAGAATTGATAATTACGACTTCTGTTTCCAAAATATCGCCAACTTTTGCAGCACTTAAGTTCATTACATTTGTTATTGCACCAATATAGCCTATTCTTGGTTCACTTTCTGCTTCTAGACTACCAAGGTATCCAAATCCGGCAGCGCAAGTCTGGGCAACATTTTCTAACAACGCAGATTCACTTAGTATAGAATTTTGGATAAATAGGTTGTTTGAGGTAATTTCAAATTGTGTTTTGAATCCGTTTTCAGCAGCATCAACTAAACTATCAACCATCACAAAAGGTGGGCGTTGAGGTATCAGAGATTCAATATTTTCCTTTTCAATCAGCATAATATTCAAAAAAGTTAAACCATTGTGTTGGATTCTCTTTCACAAGTTTTTCAAGATTATGTACATATTCTTTTGCTATGTGTTCAGGAGATTCGTAATCACTTTTGGCATCTGTTGCACTAAGTTTGTAATGAAATCCACTGCTTTTAACCGCAAATACAAAAGTAACAGGAACTTTGAACTTATACGCCATTATGAAAGGACCCAATGGAAAATCTGCTTCTTTTTTTAAGAAAGGCAGGCGAATGGTTTTATGATCGGCACTTACTCTGTCTGCATGCAATGCGATTAGTTCACTTCTCTTCAATGCTTGATGAATTAAGATTAAATGAGACATGTCGTTTTTTAGAGGGATGAGGTTGAAATTTGCTTTTCCTACTTGTGATTCGAGGTGAGATTTTATCTTTTCCACTTCTTCATCCAGCATCAAAATATTGATTTTTTTTGTTATTCGATCGCCAATTAAACTGCCTGCATTTTCCCAGTTTCCAACATGTCCAGAAAACAAAAATCCTCCTTTTTCCTCTTTGTTCAAGTTTATCAATGCAGCTTCATTGTTGAACTCAAACGTGTATTTTTCTTTTCTCTTTGTTTTTAATGCAATCCTGTCGATGAGTATTTGCCCAAAGCGGAAAAAGGTTTTAAAAACAGTGCGTAAAGCCTTTAAATACGAATATCCAAAGCCTTTGCGGTAAAAGGAAATAAGTCCGGAACGTTGTTTTTTTGCGAATAGAACAAAATATCCAGAAACGAAAATGCAAAAAAAGTATGCAAATCGGACTCCAAAAAGTTGAATAGAACGAATAAAAAATTTATAACCCCAGAGTGAGCCTCTAGTTTTTCCATCCCATTTTTGTGACATAACTGATTAGTTTTTCAACCTTGCTTCTACAAAGTCAAAGAAATCATTGAAGGTGTCAATTTTTTTAAAATCGTCTGCAGTTGGCTTAATCCCAAAGTTTTCTTCTATTACTACAACTAAATCTACATAGTCAAGGCTATCTAAATCGAGTGTTTTTTGTAAATTATTCTCGGGTAAAATCAATGTTGGATTTACTTCAAATTCTTGAGATAAGAATTGTTTGGTTGTTTCTATTATTTCTTCTCTGTTCATATATAGTTGAAATGTTTAGGGGTTGAATTTTTTTACAATTAAAGTTGAATTGGTTCCTCCAAATCCAAATGAGTTGGATAAAAAACAATCAATTTTCATCTCTTTACTTTCTGTTACAATATTAATTTTTGCCGAGTCTTCATCTGGATTTTCAAAGTTAATATTTGGTGCAACAAAATCATTGTTCATCATCAATAAAGAATACACAATTTCACTTGCGCCAGCCATCCAACACTCATGTCCTGTCATGCTTTTTGTAGAACTAACGGGAACTTTTCCGCCTAAAGTGTGAAATATAGCTTGAGCTTCGGTAGTGTCACCAATTGGAGTAGAAGTAGCATGAGCATTCACATAATCGATTTCAGAAGCTTGTATATTTGCCAACCTCATCGCCATAGAAATTGAACGAAGTTGTCCGTCTGTGTTCGGGTTTGATATATGATCTCCGTTTGAT
The DNA here is from genome assembly GCA_039810825.1 of Fluviicola sp. Classification (GTDB taxonomy): domain Bacteria; phylum Bacteroidota; class Bacteroidia; order Flavobacteriales_D; family Crocinitomicaceae; genus Fluviicola. Next base: position 15,266 of record JBDHXR010000024.1, on the reverse strand, counting down.
GAAAAGCCAAAACCTACTATTTCACCATAAATTGGGGCATTCCGCTTGAGGGCAGATTCCAACGATTCAATAATAATGGTTGCAGCCCCACCGGATGGTACCAGTCCGTCTCTATCTCTATCAAATGGTCTGCTGGCTTTTGAAGGATGGTCATTTCTTACTGAAAATGCGCTTAACCCATCGAAGCTAGACATGGCATAGGGGTTGATTTCTTGAGCGCCGCCACAAACAACTCTATCTTGTAAACCCTGTTTGATAAGCATATAACCCATTCCAATTGAATGTGCACCAGAAGAGCAAGCAGATGAAATGGTCATGTTGACACCTTTGAGCTTGTATATTGTGGATAAATTCATGGTTACAGTTGAATTCATGTTCATGAAAATATCTCCACTACCAATCAAAGTGGTATTTTTTTTCAGCCTTACTTTATCGTTTGTCTCTACAACCGAAGCAGCAGTTGAATCATTTCCAAAAATAATTCCTGTTTCTGTATTCTCTAAGAAATCTGTATCCAGCCCTGATAATGCCATGGCTTCTTTGGTTGACATAAAAGCATATCGTGCAGGTTGGTGCATGCCAATACGTTGTCTTCTTGATAAAAAATCTGATAAATCTGGTTCTGCAACCATTCCTGTAAAGCAAGACCGATAGCCAAATTCTTTTCGTGACTCATCGTAGATAATGCCACTTTTTCCAATACGAAGAGATTTTTGAACTTCGTCTAAGTTCTCACCTAAGCAGGAATAAATCCCAATACCTGTTATGACAACCCTTCTTTCCATTATGCGTAAATTCCTCCGTTAATGTTTATTACTTCTCCTGTTATATATGCTGCTTTATCTGAAGCAAGAAAGCTAACCAAATGCGCAACTTCTTCCGGTTTCCCAAAACGATTTGCTGGCACCATTCTTTTTAATTCATTTGCATCCAATTCACTTGTCATATCGGATTCAATGAATCCGGGCGCTATGGCGTTTACAGTAATGTTTCTTTTTGCAATTTCTTGTGAAAGGGCTTTGGTTGCAGCAATCATTCCACCTTTAGCAGCCGAGTAATTCGTTTGTCCGGGTACACCTTTCAAGCCACTTAATGAAGCTATATTAATAATTCTTCCACTGCGTTGTCTCAAGAACCGTTGAATTACAGCTTGAGTGCAATTGTACATTCCTTTTAAAGAAGTATTTAGCACAGCATCCCAATCATTTTCTGTTACCCATGGAAACAAGTTGTCTTTTGTTATACCGGCATTATTAACCAACACGTGGAAACTAGCTTCCGGATTTTTCTCAAACCATGATTCCATTGCTTGTTTCACTTCAGCTCCATTTTTCACATCAAAGGGCATCAACTCTCCAGTACCACCAGCTTCTTGAATTTTTTGAAGTGTTTCTTCAGCTGCTGCCTTGTTAAAAGCATAGTTAATCAAAATATGCAATCCAAGGTCTTTAGCCAGTTGAATTGCAATTGCCCTACCAATACCGCGTGAAGCTCCTGTTACCAATGCTGCTTTCATAGTTCGAATGTAGAAGTTTTTAATGAATTAACTAACTTTTTAATGTTTTCAAATTGAGGTACATCTTGCCTGATTGTTGGAAAATCTTTTCGGATAAGTGCATAGACCTCATTTGTTTTAGAAGATAACTTCTCCCTTTTTTCGGATGAGAGAATATCGATTGCCTGACAAATAGCAGCTAAGTGAATCGACATAACTTGAAATCCGTTCTCAATAACTTTTTTAGTAAGTAAGGCACTATTTGTCCCCATGCTTACGATGTCTTGATTGTCGTTGTTGTTTGAAATACTATGAACATACATGGAATTGGACAACATCTGGCTTTCAGCTGTAGTAGAAGTTGCTGTAAACTGCATGCCTTGTACTCCAAAATTTAATCCCAGTGTTTCTAAATTTAAAAATGGAGGAAATAATTTATTGATTTTACTGTTCAAAATAAAATTCAACTGTCTTTCTGCAAGCATGGTAAGTTTTGTAATCACAATGCGCACTTTATCCATTTCCAATGAAATGTAATCTCCATGAAAATTACCTCCGTGAAAAACATTTTCTCTTGCAACGCTTACAACAGGATTATCGTTTGTTGAGTTCAATTCATCTTCAACGATGTTTTTAGCGTAATCCAAGGTTTCTAGGATAGGGCCTAAAATTTGTGGAATACATCGAATGGAGTAATATTCTTGTATTTTTTTCTCAAATTCTTTTTTATCCGCTATTTCGTTGTCTGTGAATAATTCTTCACGGCTTTTTATTAATTTACTATCTGACAAGAAATTACGCATTTGAGCGGCAATTTTTTGCTGACCCTTGTGGTGTTTCACTTCGTTTAATCCCTCAGAAAAAGAATCGTCATAAGCCTCTACAATTTCATTGATGATTACTGAAGATGCAACAGACCAATTCATGAGTTTATAGGCATAAATCAGATTGATTGCTGAGATTCCTGTCATGCAAGAAGTACCATTGATTAACCCCAGACCATCGCGCAACTTCACTTTTAGTGGAGCAACGTTTTTTTCTTTAAGTGCTTCGTTTGCAGGAACTCTTTTTCCGTCAATGTAAACAAAACCTTCACCAATCAGGTTTAATGCCAGTTGAGCCAATTGAACTAAATCACCACTTGCACCTACACCTCCATGCTCAAATATCTCAGGAATAATGTCCTTGTTAAGGAAATCAATCAACACACGAACTACATCATCGCTTACGCCGGAGTTTCCTTGTAGAAAATTTGAGAGTCTTGCCAAAACTACTGCTCTTGCATTTTCTGCATCCAACACATTGCCCACTCCTGTAGAATGACTGCGGATTAGGTTGTATTGCAATTGATTTAATTTGTCGTCATCAATTTTAAACTGAACCATTGGACCAAAACCCGTATTGATGCCGTAAATTATTTTATCACTTGAAAATGTTTCTAAAAAATTGAAAGATTTGGACAAACGTGATTTAAGTTCAGATGAAATTTCAAATAACTTTTTGTCGATGCAGTACGCTTTAAGCTGATTGATGTCTATTCTATTCATTATAATTCCGCTTAATCGTTTTTTAATTTTACTTCTAAGATTGTATGAAACTTATCTTCGTGCAAACGATGTTCGGCAACTGTTTTAAATCCGGCTTTTTCAACAATGTATTTCATAACAGATGAAGAGTACATTTTGCTGTTTCCATTTGCCAAGGCTGTAAAATAAAGGGATGTAGCTACTAAACTGTATTCAGCCGCAGGAAACCGCTGATCATCAATAAATGTTTCCATGATGAATATTGTAGCATCTTGCCGCATATTCTTTTTAATTTTTAGAAGAATTGCTTCAATTTCATGCTCACTGAAACAATCCAGGAATTGGCTCATCCAATACACATCAGCACCAGCTGGTATTTCTGATTGGGCATCCAACATATTGCGCTCAATGTAGTTTACACGGTCTTTGATTTCAGCGATTTGATCGATGTTATCTTTCGCCACTTTTAATTGAACACCTAAATCAATGATACTTACAACAACTTCTGAATCGTGCTTTGTACTTGCAATTGCCCATTTTCCTGTGTTTCCACCGATGTCAAAAATATGCTTCGGCTTGTTTTTAAAAATGATTTTTAAAGCATTGTCAAATGAGTTGTCTGAATAAAAGTGGTCAAATTCAAACCATGCTTTTTTCTCGCTAGCTGTTAAAGATGATAATCCTTGATAGATGGTTGACCATGGACCTAGTTCTTTTAATCCTTCCGGTTTACCATTTACAATTGAATCTTTTAAATGAAACAATCCTTTGTAGCAAACATCTTGTGTGAAATATAGATTTACCCGAGTCATTTCATCTCTAGCTATGAAATATCCTATCTTGGTTAACGCATATTTATCATCCGACAATTCTACTATATCTGCAGCTTTGGCCATTTCTACCAAAACACGAACACCATATTCACTCACTTTTGTTTTTGTAGCTATTTCTTCAACGCTTAGTCCATCACGAGCTTCGTAAAGTTCATTAAAAATGCCAAGTTCTAACATGCAATATGCAGTTTGAAAAACAAATGGACTGAACGCAATTTTTTGCGCTTCGTATAGAGAGTTAATAGCTTTCATTTCTTATATAGTCAAATTTTTGAAATCGATTTATTAAGTTAGGGTTAAATAAACAGCCCAAAATTAATATTTTTTTGAAATGTAAATAGATATTATACGAAAGATTAGTGTATCGATGTAATGAAATCGTTTATTATTTGTTCCATTGGTTTTAACTATTTTTGACACCGGCATGAGTGAGAAAAAAGATGTTGTTATTATTGGTGCTGGTGTTAGTGGCTTGCTGGCAGCATGTATTTTGTCGCGCATGGGAAAAAATGTGTTAATTCTTGAAAAACACAACATTATTGGTGGTTATTTACAAGGATTTGAACGTAAAGGGTTTGTCTTTGACTCTGCCATACATTGGTTAAACCAATATAATGATGAAGGAACAATTACTCGGGTTTTTCGAATGCTAAATTCTAATTTCCCAAAACCTCAACCCATGCAGCGTATTCAGTTGCATCTAACCAATAAACACAGGTATTTGCTATCAGACAAACCGGATGAGCTAAAAAAACAATTGATACTTGATTTCCCACATGAAAAAAAAGGGATTGAAAAGTTTTTTAAAGCGGCAAAGAAAATAGCAAACGTTTCGTTGAAATTTCATGCGTTTTTTCAATCTGTTGAATCAAAACCTAAATGGCAAATGCCGTTTTTTCGAATGAAACAATTGTCAATAATTTATCCACTTATTCCTTATGCTTTGTATGGTGGCGATAAAGGAGTACAAAAAGGATTAGCAAAGTTTTTCAAAGACCCTGATCTACTTTCTCTGTTTTGCACAGAGCGTGACTTATTATCGTGCCTTTTTCCTATAGCTTGGGCTTACAATAAAGATTATCAAAACCCACCCATTGGAGGAAGTCAGGCTATACCCAAATGGCTTGAATCACAATTGAACATGAAACATGCTGAAATTCGGTTGAGTTCTGATGTTACAGGTTTTGAATGGGAAGATGATAAAATTAGTGGGGTGTATTATACTCACCGAACAAAAACAAATTTTGTTGCATGTGATTATGTGATTGCAGCTTGTGATGCACCATTTTTATACAAAGAACTTGTTCCTGAAAAATACGTTCCAAAAGATTTCTTTAATATCTTGAGTGAAGCTGAGCTTTATAGTTCATCTGTCACTTTATCTATTGCTTTAAATTGTCCGGCAGAAGCTCTTGGTTTTGGTCATGAACTCACATTAATCTGTGAAGATGAGAATTCAAGAGACGAACACAGTTCAGGCGATCCACATAAGTCTGCAATTTCTGTGCTTGCACCAAGTGTGCGAGATAAAACGCTTTGTCCAGAAGGCACAGGAACGCTCACAATTTATGTGCCTGCGTGGTTGGATTATGAAAACGAGTGGATGACTGAGAAAAATTCTAAAGGTCAATTTGTGCGCACAGAAGCATATAAAGAGTTAAAACAACGTTTTGCTGATGTTGTTTTGGACAGAGTGAGTGAAAAAATGAATAAAAATTTACGTCAGCATATTTTGTTTATGGAAATTGCAACCCCAATAACATACCAACGTTATACACGCAATTATCAAGGTACAATGATGGGAGCAAGACCGGGTAAGAAGAATATGCAGAGTAAAATTGCACATTATCAAACACCTGTTTCAAATTTAATCATTGGTAGTCAATGGGCTGAGTTGGGGGGTGGTGTTCCTATTGCTGTGAAATCAGGGTTTAATGCCGCTTTGATGATTCTAAAAAAGAGTGATCAAATAAAATTTAAACAACTTCTTACTGCTTTCAAAAAAGGAATTCCTATTAAAGAATGATTATTTTTACAACTTGAAGTAACAACTAACTATGATAGGTCAACTCTGCGAAACCATCGTGCGCTATTTTTTGAGAAAAAAATTTGTTTTTTGGCTCTCTTTTTCGGCTTTGGTTGCTTTTCTATTCATTGGCCTTAGTAAGTTAAGAATAAACGAAGATTTGTATGCAATTTTTCCCAAAGGGAAGGAGTTTCAAAAGTTTAACGAGCTTGTACAACAGAATAAGTTAAATAAACAAGTTGTTTTTTCTATTCATTCCAGTGGCAATGAGGAATTAGATTATGAGCAATTAATTCAACTAAAAAACAAATTAGATTCTACTTTTAGCAATGAGTTGGATGAGGTAGTTGTTGAACGTTTGGTTAATGAAGTTGAGTTGCTGAAACATTTTCAAAAAAGAGCAATTTTAGACTTTGACAATCAAGATTATACGACTATTGCTGCAAATCTTTCTACAGATTCTATTGATAAAAAGATAAGAAAATCTGCTGAACTCATCAAGGGACCAAAAGCTGTGTTTTTGTCTGATCTTGTAGCTCAAGACCCACTTGGAATATTTTTCAAAGAGTTAAATGGGTTCAACCCTAATGCGAAAAAAGGGAATTTTACTGTGAAAAATGGTATTGTTTATTCAAAAGATGAACAATCTATTTTCTTTTTTTCTAGCATTAAAATCAACCAAAAAGACACAAAAGGTTTAGGTAGGTTTGCCGAAAAATTAGAAAAATTTAAACAAGTCGAACTGAAAAGTAAAAACGGATTTGATTATTTTGGAACTTTTCAAATTGCCGTAGAAAACGCAAAACAAATCAAGAAGGATACAACCTTGACTTCTATTATCAGTATTGCCGCGATATTGCTTTTGCTGGTGTTTTATTATAGAAGCCTTGTCGCTCCTTTGTATTTTATCCTTCCTGGAATTTTTAGCATCCTTTGTGGTGGTGGAATTATCGGATATATTCATCCAGAAATATCTGCTATTTCGTTGGCAACTTCGTCTGTGCTCTTGGGAATAGTGTTGGATTATACTTTCCACTTTGTAACACACTTAAAACATGCTGGTTCGGTAGATAAAACAGTAAAAGAAGTTGCTGCACCAATGCTTACAGGTAGTTTTACGACATTGGCAGCATTGGGGTCATTGGTTTTTACAAGCTCAGTAATATTACAAGATTTTGGATTGATTGCTTTGTGTACGTTGTCTGGTTCTGCTCTTTTCACGCTGCTTTTTTTGCCTGTATTTATGGCAAAAACAAAATTTAAAGTTATTGAGCGTGAACCCAAGGTTATGAAAAGCAGAAAGGGAATCACCAGATTTGCAATTTTTGCTATTGTCGGAATTACTGCTTTCTTCTTATTGAACAATGTTCATGCTAAATTCAATGCTGATATTAATAGCCTGTCTTTTCATTCAAATGAATTGAAACAAAAAGAGAGATTTTATACGGGAATTAATCCCAATTCACAAAAGAAAATATTTGTATTTGCATCGCATGCTAATCTTGATAAAGCAAAAGAAACCAATGATTTTATTTATGCTAAATTTTCGAATAACAAAAATCAGTTTGGAATTTCTGAAATTGTTTCCCTTGCGCCGTATCTTCCTTCTTCTAATTTAGTTGTGGAAAAAGGAAACAAATGGATGAGCTTTTGGAAAAGTCATCCAGATGTAAAACAAAAAATTGAAACTCTTGCACCAAAGTATGGGTTAAATCCAGAAGGGTTTTCGCCATTTTTTAATCTTTCTCAAACATCTAAAATCGATTTTTCTGAGGGACAAGAATTTGTCAATGAATTAGGCTTGGATAAGTTTTATGCTACTTCTTCCAATCAACACGTTTTTTTAACGGCTTTTACAGTTGAAAAAAACAAACTTGACGTTTTAAAATCTAAGATTCCCAAAAATTCAAACATTTATGTTTTGGATATTTCTGACCTTACATCCAGTATGTTGAATGTGGTAAAAAATGATTTTAACTACTTGTTTATTTTTACTTCATTGCTTGTTTTTATCTCAATGCTTGTAATTTACGGTAGAATTGAATTGGCCTTGTTTACTTTTTTCCCAATGGTTTTGGGGTGGATCTGGATATCGGGAATGGCTGGTATATTCGATATTACGTTCAATTTTGTCAACATTTTGGTAGCTACATTTATCTTTGGTTTAGGAGACGATTACAGTATTTTTACAACGGATGGTTTAGTTCAAAAACTAAAAACTGGAGTGGATTCATTAAAGGCGTATCAAGCTGGAATTGTCTTGTCCGGTATAACAACTATTATCGGTACGGGTGCACTTTATTTTGCAGTGCATCCATCCATTCATTCCATTGGGTTAATAAGTGTTGTGGGAATTGGAGTGATTTTACTAATTACGCTGTATTTACAACCTACCGTATTCAATTTTTTTGTAAGCAATAGAATTCGAAAAAAACGTGGTCCGATTACCTTTTTATATTTCATATATAGCATAGCATTGTTCTCCTATTTCTTTATAGGGAGTATGTTGATTAATTTAATTTTACTGTTTCTTATTTTGCCTTTGCCACTTGCAAAATACAAGAAGAGATCTGCTTTAAATTTTTTGGTTTCTAAGCTTGCTAAATCTACACTATACGCAGGCATCCATGTAAAGAAGAAAATAGTTGATAAACACAAGTTTGATTTTTCTAGCCCGAGTATTTTAATTGCCAATCACACTTCATTCTTAGATATTTTGGTTGTATTAATGCTATACCCAAAAACAGTAATTTTTGTAAAAAAATGGGTATATAATTCGCCTGTTTTTGGGTTTTTTATACGCTACGGAGGTTATTTGTTTGCTGAAAATGGTTCAGAAGGTAATTTATCTATCTTAAAAGAGCGAATTGCAGAAGGGTATTCTGTAGTCATATTTCCTGAGGGCACTCGCAGTGTTGATGGACAAATACATCGTTTCCATAAAGGAGCATTTTTTTTGTCGCAAACACTTAATATTCCAATACAACCAGTTCTTATCTTAGGAACGCATGAAGTGAATGCAAAAAATGATTTTATCATCAACGAAGGACAAATTATCATTAAACCTTTGAATAGATTGTATGCGCTACCTGATGAAACTTATAAAGATTATGCAAAACGAGCTTGCTCACTCATGCGATCGGAAATGCAATTGTTTAGAGATGAGTATGCCGGCACTGCATTTTACCGACGGAAAATCATGGAAAACTACCTTTTCAAAGGTCCTGTGGTCGAATGGTATGTGCGTGTAAAATGGATGTTAGAGCATAAAAATTTTGATCATTACAATAAACTAATAGGCAAAAGAAAATCCATTGTAGATGTTGGTTGTGGCTATGGATATTTGTCATTGTTTTTGCATTACCATAATCCGGATAGAACAATTTTAGGACTTGACTATGATGCAGATAAGATTGCCTTGGCTGATAATTGTATGAAGTTGAGTCATTCCATTCGTTTTTTTAGCACTGATTTGAGAATGCACAATTTTTCTAGCACAGATGTTTACTTTTTCAATGATGTATTGCATTATCTAACTGAAGAAGAACAGTTTGATGTGTTAGAAAAAGCATATTCAACACTGAATGATGGGGGCTTACTCATTATTAGAGAAGGAATTGTGGAACTTTCTGCAAAACATAAGAATACAAAACGCACTGAAGAATTGTCAACCAAATGGTTTAAATTCAATAAAACGACGAACGAGTTGTGTTTTCTTTCAAGTGAAAAATTAAAAAGTTTTGCCGAGAAGAAAAATTTAAGTTTTGAATTGACGAAGCATTCGTCCAATACATCGAATGTATTAATGGTTTTACGAAAACACGAATGACTGCCATGGATAGACATATTGTAATCATAGGTAGCGGAATTAGCGGATTGGTTTGTGCTGCACTTCTGGCTAAGAAAGGATATGCTGTAACTGTACTTGAAAAAAATCATCAAGTTGGCGGCACTCTTCAAGTGTTTAGTAGAGATAAAGCTGCTTTTGATACCGGTGTTCATTATGTTGGTAGTCTTGATGAAGGTGAAACATTGAATAAATTGTTCAATTATTTAGGAATTCTTGATACGCTTTCTCTAAAAAGAATGGATGAGCAAGGTTTTGATGTTATCCGCCTGGATGATGGTTTTTGCATAAATCATGGAATGGGTTATGATAATTTTACTGTTCAACTAAAAAATTCTTTTCCAAATAACCATGAAGATATTGATAATATTTGTCAAGAAATAAAAAAGTATTGCACGTATTTCCCCCTCTATAATTTAGAATTAGACGCAGCAATAAACTATGTTTCAAATCCTGAAATATTAGAAGTGGGAGCATGGGATAAACTGCACGAATTAACCAAGAATGAGAAGTTGATTCATACAATTTTAGGCTCCGGACCTTTGTATTGCGGACTGAAAGATAAGACGCCATTTTATGTGCTTGCATTGATATTAAACAGTTATATTAAAGGAAGTTATAGATTTTCAAACGGCAGTTCACAACTTGCAAAAGCATTGGTAAAAAAAATTAGATCGTTTGGCGGTAAAGTCTTGAAAAGAAAAAAAGTAATTCAACTTCATTATTCTGAAAATGGCGAGGTGAATTCGGTTTCCTGCTCAGATGGAACCAGCTACACATGTGAGGCATTAATTTCTAGCTTACATCCAAATGAAACCATTAAAATGGCAGGCAAACAGTATTTTAAACCTGCTTATAGAGCAAGAATGGATAAAGTTGAGAATACAACTTCAACTTTTATGCTGTATTTAAGTTTTAAAAAGAATAAAGTCACGTATTTGAACGCCAATTATTACGATTATTTCACTGCGGATTTTTGGAATAAAGAATTTGAATATTCTGATGAGTGGCCTAAGATGACTTTTACTTCTTTTAATCACAGTAGTGGTGACAATCAATATACCAATTCATGTTCTGTAATGTGTTACATGGATGCAAATGTGTTTAAAGAATGGAAACAGTCAATTCGTACAGTGGTAGATAACAATGAGCGGGAGGAACTGTATTACGCTTTTAAAAAGAAGTGCGAGGTACAGATTTTAGATAGAGTAAAGCAACGTTTTCCGGATTTAATTCAACATATTGTTTCTATTCATTCATCTTCACCATTGACGTATCGAGATTTTCTTGCTTCTCCCGACGGTTCAATGTATGGGATTCAAAAAGATTATAAAAAGATTCATCATACACAAGTAAATACACGTACACATATTCCCAATTTGTATTTAACTGGTCAAAATGTTTTGTTTCATGGCATTCTTGGGGCATCATTGGGCGCCATGATTACATCTTTTCACTTTATCGATAAGCAAGAATTGGTTTCAGAAATAAAGCAATGTTGATGGCTATTTAAAGATAATTTTTTCCGGCTTACGCATGTGTTTTTTGAATACTTGACTACGCAAATACTCGGACTCTAGAAAAACAAAATGTGGTACTACACGTAGTTTTGAACTACACTCTTCCATGATTTCTTTGTGTACAGAAGTGTTTTCTATAGTGTTTTCCAGAAGGATTGTTAATGTATCGTTGCCTAAATAGTCTTTTGATACCTCAATTTTGTAACAGCTAATATCTGTTCGACTATCAAATATTTCAAATATGGCTGGAGGAAATATAGTGGTTCCTTTGTATTTGATCATTTGATTTTTACGGGTTAATATCGGTCCTAAACGCGGTGTTTTTCTGCCACAACTGCATGTGTTTCTATAAACGTGTGCAATATCGCCTGTTTGATATCGTATCAAGGGCATTCCTTCATTCCCCAGTGTTGTTACAACAATTTCGCCAACTTCTCCATCTTTAACCTCTTTGCCATTTTCGTCTAAAACCTCCAGATAAATAAGGTCTTCATTTAAGTGTCCGCCTTGTTGTGCTGAGCACTCGGTGAATGCCGCGCCCATTTCAGTTGAAGCATAGGTTGAATAGAGTTTTACATCCCAATCGTTCAAAATTCGCTCTGCCAACACGTTGTTTGTAAGATCTTCTTTGCGAATGGGTTCGCCGATACAAATAATGGCTTTTACACTGCTTGTATTAGGATTTATTTGATGTTGTTTAGCAAAAGACAACAGAGCAACCAAAAAACTTGGTACAGCTATCAGAACTGTTGGCTTGTATTTTTCAATGGATTCCCATTGCAACGATGGAACACCCGGACCAATCCGTATCATTCCTGCTCCCAATTCTTGAACACCTAAATAATAAGCCAACCCTGCCATAAATTGCTTATCAATGGTTGTCATAAGTTGAAAAACATCTTCTTTGGTGGCGCCTATTGTTTCAAATGAATGTTTTTCATTTTTGGCTAAACGGGACAAGTCATTTTTTGTAAGAAATACTGTTACAGGGCTTCCTGATGTGCCCGAAGTTGTAGCATATTCAGCTACTTGCTGAACGGGAACACAAAGAAATTCTGAATTGTAATCTGCTAAATGTTGTTTGTTTGTGAAGGGAAGTTTCTTGAAATCAGTTAAGCTAAAATTATTGAGTTCAAAACCTTTGAAATGCTTTTGATAAAAAGCTGAATTCGAGGTAACATACGCAACTTGTTGATGAAGTTTGTGCAGCTTGTTGTGTGGTTCTAGTTCTTGCATGATTTCAAAAGGTCTTTTAATTCTTTTCGAACATTTTCTGAAGCTAATGTTTTTGTTAATCCAATGGATAAATACTTTTCAGCGTCTTGATATTTTTTCTTCTTGATGAAGTATTTTCCTAATTGATCATAGGTAATATAAGATTCGCTATTGTTTGAAATAAATGTATGTATTTCTTCAGGACTTAAACGCAGCGGCTTATCAAACATTAAATAAGCAGAGATTTCTTTTTTTGTTTTGTTGAAATCTTTGAATTTTTTATACGCCTGCGAACTTAAAAAGGTATCTGTAATTACACTGTCTGTATACGCTATTTTTTTACTTGAAATTATTTGTTTCAGATTGTACCCAAGGAATTCTCCTAGCTGAAAGTTGTTTGTAGAAATATAAAATAGACTGCTTTGCGGCTGCATCACTACGCTGTGGTGAGCCAATAGTTGGTTGATAGCACGTGGATTGCCCATTCCTAAAGTGTCGTTGTTAAATCCATGTTGGTCTCGTAAAATATTGACAGCGTTTGTAGGGTCAATGGTTTTTTTGCTTTGTAAGAGCTCCAGCATGCGGTTGAATCGGTATTTTGAATCACTGTTTGCAATATTTTCAACATTTACCTTTGAATGGGCAAAGGTGTTGGATTGATAATGGTTTGCGCACACCAACACGTCTGATGGGTTTTCATAAATACCGAGTTTTGTTGGTGATTTTTCAATCAACACTGCTTTTTTGTCGATGGCAGAGCCAATCATCAGTGTTTCTGAAACAAAAGTGTGTCGTTTCTTTGCTATTGCTATGGCTTCCTTGATGTTTTTTGCATATTGTAGAATTTCTCTGGCCAACAAGGAAATGGGCATTTTAGAAGAACTGGGCAAGTCTGATTTTGAAGCGTTGATGGTTACAGTAAGTCCTTTTTCATTCATTCCGGATGCTACTCCTGTAAATCCAGCCCAAGAATAGGAAACAAAACTGTATCCCTCACTTGGCTTTAAAAATAAGAGCAACTTGTTTTTTGCAAATTCATCTCCTACATAAAAGTCAAAATTGCGCCCAAGTAGCAACTCTTTATTTTCACTTTTATTTCCTTTTACTGCAAAAGAAGTGCAACCAACTACGCTGTAATCATTTAGTGCATGACCAATATCATGTGCTGCATGATAATTTAATATGCGTGTATATTTTGAAGCTATATAATTGTATTTATCAGAAAAAGATTCAGAAATTCCTAGTATTTCTTGTTGATTTTCTAAGGGTATATTCGCCGGTAAATCGCTGTTGAAAAAACCTACCATTAACTTGATTACATGCCTCCAAATTTTATTTGGTAAAAACTTATTGATTTCTCCTACAAAAACATCTTCTTGGTATTGAACTAATTTTTTAGCCAATTTGCCATAAACCACTCCACGTTCATACGGCTTGCCTTCTAAGTACATTTCCCATATTCCGTATTTATTTTTTTTAAGGAATGAAGCGCCTAAAACATAGTGGTCTTTTCCAATTTCCTTGCACTCAGCCAACTGAATGTTAGGATGTGTTGGTTCTTCAATTTGTGCGTTATACAGTACATAAGTAAACAGAATGAACAACAAAGCAAAGAGGAGCTCTGTTGGTATCCAAATGAGGCGAAAAACAATGGTAAATATGCGTTTTGTGATTTGCACGTACAAATATAAACTATTTTTAAGGAGTTTATTCGATTATGCTGAGTGATGATTGGGCAGATAAGTTTTATTAACAAAAACGAGATTAAGATTGCTTTTGGTTTTTCTGAAAGTTATGCTATTGATTTAAAGTCGGGCATAAGCAAGAAATCACTCGAAAAAAAGGGTGTTTCATTGTTGTTAGATGCCCTGTCTTGCTCGAAGTATATTCTTGGGCATCATACTTCCGGACAACCTTATTTTGTAAACAATCCAAATTTATTCGTTTCTATTTCTCATTCAGATGGTTGGTTTGCTGTGGCAATTGCTCCACATGAAGTAGGTATCGATATTCAAACGAAAAGAAATAGAATGAAAGAAGGAGCTGATTATTTTATCAATGAAAATGAACAACCCTTTATTGAAAATGAGGAATCTTTACACATTATCTGGTGTGTAAAGGAAGCGTTGTATAAAAAAAATGGGGGGAACTATCCGGATTTAAAAAACCAAGTGACTGTACGTTCCATTCATGAGCACACAGTGTGTGCAATTTCTGAATCAATTCCCCTAGAAATCGATTTTTTGGTTTTTAAGGATGTGTATATGGCATTTAGTTGAGTTGATCTGAATCTAAAATTTTATCCGCCAAAACATCGCTAAGCTTGAAGTAACTTTCAGTTGTCCACCCTCCAACATGTGGAGTAAGCAATACGTTGTTTGATTGAACTAAATAACGCAGATCTTCAGAATCGTTGTTGATAAAGAAATTTTCAAACGATTTTTTTTCAAATTCATTTACATCTAATCCTGCTGCAACAACCTTTCCACTTTCTATTGCTGAAATTAAAGATTTAGTTTCAACTATTTTTCCTCTTGCTAAGTTTAATAAAAAAATTGGTTTTCCCAATGCATCAAAAAACTCCTGGTTGGCAAAATAGGTGGTTTCTGAATTTTGTGGAATGTGAAAAGAAATAACGTCAGACTTCCTAAGTAAAGCCTCCAAAGTTGCCTCAATCACAAAATCATCTCCAAACCCGGTTTTGTATTTGTCATACGCAAGCACCGTAACATCAAATCCTCTTAATTTTTTTGCAAAGGCAGCACCGTTATTCCCATATCCAATGATGCCAACGGTGCTGCCTA
>JBDHXR010000023.1:0-27233 GCA_039810825.1 Fluviicola sp. | reverse complement strand
CAGCATTTCCGAAACGTTTCAATTGAGAAACACCAATGCTACTATTGAAGAATCCTTGCATCGAGTTGAAGAAATTTCATCAATCTGTGTAAAAGCAAATAAAGAGTTGGTTCTTTATTTATCCATGGGATTTGGAAATCCATACGGAGATTCTTGGTCGCCAGATTTAATGGCTGAATGGACAGAGAAGTTAACTACTCGATTTGACATTGCTAGAATCTCACTTTCAGACACAATAGGAGCAGCAACTGCAGAATTGGTAAAAACCGTTTTTTCTACCATTACAAAATCGTTTTCAAACTTACAAATTAGTGCTCATTTACATACCTTGCCTCAAAATGCTAAAATACTTACCGAAGCAGCTTATACAGGTGGTTGTCAGTATTTTGAAGGTGCAATACGTGGATTTGGCGGATGTCCCATGGCAAAAGATGATTTAACCGGAAATATGCCAACAGAGCAATTATTGGAATGGTTTCATACAAATAACATTGAAACAGGTGTTTCGCAAAATGAATTTGAAAAATCACTTGTAACTTCTGTAAAAGTTTTCCATTAATAAATTTTAGTATGAAAAATTTGTCTTTATTCTTTTTATTTTTTGGCTTGGTTATTTCTGCGTGTTCAGACAATTCCGATGATGAAATAAAATTAAAACCACATTACAAAGGAAGCAAAACTGTTGTAGACCCTACAATTAGCACCGATTTCAATACAAACACTTTTGCAATTGGTGGAGAAGAAGACTTGTTGAAAGAGTTGCATTTATGCGATCCTAAAGCAATATCAGATTCAGACCCCAAACATCCAAGTTGCACACCAAAATTCTTTCGCTTTTTTAAATTAACTGAGCAAAGAGATTTGAAAGACGGTTTTATTGTTCTCATCAAAGCAGGCGTAAATGGTTTTCCGCTTAGACGAACATTAATATTTGAACGCGAAAATGGACAACTTGTTAAAGTGAATGGTTTCAACGGAAACATCATTGAAAGAAGAAAATCCAGTTCAGGGTACGATGATTTAATAATCCGTTTTCCAGATAACATAGAGGGAAATGTAACGTATTACAACTGCCTTTTTAAGTGGAAAGAAAACAAATATGAATACATTCATTGTGAAGAAATAGACGAGGATATTCCGCGTAAAATCAAAGCTGAATTTATTGACTCTATGGGAATTGAAATCAAGAAAATATTGGATAAAAACAACATGCTTTTCTGATGAAAACCTTGGTTGTGTTTGTTGGACTGATTTTTCTATTTTCCTGTAACAATGAAAAGTTAAGACCAATAAGTTCTTCAATTTTCCTCCACAATAACTCTTCAAAAGTTTGGTTATTGGACAAAGAATTGATTGGAGAAAAAGATTACACTCCTCTTAGAATGCAGTACAAACAAATCTTTGTATTTCATAAATCGTACAAGCTGTATATATACCGATTGAACACTTTAGGTACACAAAAAGGTACTCAATTTTCGTATGAGATCAATGATGAAAACAAACAACTTACTATTTCAAATGATACTGCTGAATATTCCTATTATTTAAATCTAGTTTCTAGAAATAAAATAATTTTAACACCACATTCGGATAACATCAAACGAACATTGGTTCTTATTTCTTTCCCTGAATACTAGGTATGATTTCGCAATTTGTGCTTTTCAATGAATATTTCATAGCAATTCTTGAGTCGATTTCGTTAAATTTGTTTGAACAAAATAACAACCATGAAAATCTTATTCGTATTTATCCTTTTTTTACCTTTTCTCTTCTCGTGTAAAAACGACTCATGCAACAACTGCAATGAGCAACCAGTAATTTCAGATACAATCCCTGAAAAAGACACTGTAAAAATTGAAAAAAAAGACACAATAGGCAAAATCACAAAAAATGCTGAAACGAAGGATAATCATGCGAAAATCGTTCAGAAATATGGCGAACAATGGGATTTCTGCACATGTGTTATTGCAAATGATTCTATAAATAATGCTTTTGAAAGAGGAGGGATGTCTCCAAAACAAGAAGAAAAGCTAATGGCTCGATGGGAGTATGTAGAGAATAAATGCAAAGAATTACTGATTACACCCAATACAACGCCCGAAGAAAGACTGAAGCATGAAAAGAAAGTAAATAAATGTTTGCGCCAAAATAAAAGACGTTAATCATTTTAATGAACACTTTTTTCAAAAGAAAATTTTACACCCAAGTACATATTTATTCCGGGCGAGTATATCCCAAAAGGTTTCATGGTAGAAGTATGAGGAATATATGCTGAATTTAGCACATTCTTCACTCCTGAAACAATATCTATTGCTAAATATTTAGTCGTGTATCCTAATGTAATTCCTAAATCCAACAAATGGTAATCAACACTTTTTGTTTCGAATATGCTCACCCTATTTTGTGGCAAATAATACGCATGATTCAGTTGAATTGATTTGAATTTGAAAGTCTTACCTAGGTTTAAATTGAATTGCAATTGAGAAAACAACTTTGGTGCGGGAATAAATGAAAGATTTGAGTTTTTATTGTAGGTGCCTCGAACATAAGAAAAATACGATTCTAAGTGTAGCCAGTGTGCAAAATGAGGGTGAAGATGAAATCCTGCATCAATCCCATAAATTATAGCTGTGTTAGCCGCATGATACGTGTAAACAGGATATTCATCGACAATCGAATCTTCTGCTTGAAGGTAAACATACCTATTTATGTGATTGAAGAACGGGTTTACCAAAAATTCTATATGTTCACCAACAAACTCATACGATAAATCCAATTGATTCGCTTGTTCTTGTGATAGACTTGTGTTACCGATTTCATACCTCAAACTGCCGTGATGAATTCCGTTTGAATACAATTCAGAAGTATGAGCTGGTCTATACCCTGATGAAAAATTGAAACGGATTTTTGATACCCCAAAACTTTGCACAATTCCTGCAGAATAGGTCAAGCCAAAAAAGTTTTTCTCATATGTAATTGTATCTAAATCGGCAGTAAGCATTCTGTAATCGCCTCGCAATCCAAGTTGAAACACTGTTTTATTATATTTCCCATGGAATACCGTATAAATTCCATTATCTAACGTTGTTGAATTTGGAAGTAAATTTTCGACTGCACTTTTATTGTTCTTGTTTATCTGATAAAAACCCTGAAATCCAGCCATCAATCTGTAATTTTTAGAAAAATTAATTTCATCTCTTAATTGAACACTGGATGTGTTAAGAGCAAGTCCGGTTTCAGCTACATTTTTACTGTCCTCAAATTCACTTAATTGATTGTGTGTATTTGCAAACATGAGTGATAGAACTTGATTTTTTAAGAACAACTTATTTTCCCAAGAGATTAATTGATTCAAAGAATATTGAAGAGGTAGTAATTTCCTTTTGCTGGTACTTGAAGAATAGTAAGAATGATTGTGTTCATGATCTCCTTCTTCCTCGTGTTCATGTTCTTCTTCATGATGAGCATCTGCTGGAATACCGTAATTGCTAGAAGATAGATTGTATCGAATGTTTGAAACATAATTTTTCTTGCCAAATCCTATCGAAAATTTAGCTATTTTCTGTTCAAAACGCGTGTTCAAAACACGAATTCCAGAAGGTATTTGGTAATCTGAAGCAGTATTGTACTGTCCATATAAATTGAAACGTATTTTTCTTGTGCTTCCTTTAATAGATAACGTATTGGAGCTTAATAATGAATTGCTTTCAAATTTACTTTGTGCTGAAACAGAAAAGGTACCTAATTCAGAATAATTCTCGTCAGAAAAATATAAAATTCCACCCAATGCATCTGCTCCATATAACAAACTGGCAGGACCTTTAATTACTTCAACTTGATTAATTCCCAGTTCAGTAATACCCAATCCATGATCACTTCCAAACTGTTGATTTTCAAGTCTTACACCATTAATCAGTGTTAATATCCTGTTTCCACTTAAACCTCGAATGATTGGCTTATATGTTCCATTTCCAGTTGATAAATTTGAAACTCCGGGTATTGTTGATAACAAATCTCCCATGTTAGTTTGTTGGATTTCATTCCAAGCACCTATTTTTTTTATGGAAACAGCAGTAACCACGTCTTCCACAGTTTTCCCTGTAGCAGATATTATTTCAACTTCATCCAATTCAACGTGACTCTCTTCTAAATAAACTTGAATAGTCGTATCAGAGCTTGGTCTATTCAATTTCAATTGGTATTGATTAAATTTATTTGATGTAAATACCAATGAAATTGTATGTGGAAGGTTTTTTGTAGAGAGTGAAAATTTACCGTTTATATCCGTTGAAATTGAATAGTCGTTTTCTTTCACAAATATTTTCACTTGTGGTAGCACTTCATTTGTTTCAACATTGTAAACTACACCGTTGATAAATTGTGAATAAACGAATGAAGTAGAAGTAAGTACAAATAAAAGAGGTAAAAATTTCATAGCACAAAAATAGGGATTCAAAGAATCCCTATTTAATTAAAGTATAAATTATCTATTAATAATAGATCAAGCGTTGAACTTTTGTGATGTGTTTAGCTAAACGAATCACTTGTTTTGTGTACCCAAACTCATTGTCATACCAAGTGTATAACACCACATTTTTACCGTCTTTTGAAACGATGGTAGCATGAGAATCGTAAACAGAACAACACGTATTTCCTATAATATCGCTAGATACAAGCTCCGGATCATACGAATAGAAAATTTGATTTACCAAATCTCCTTCTAATGATGCGTTACGTAGAGTGTTATTCACTTCTTCAACAGAAGTTGTTTTGTTCAATTCTAAAGACAATATAGCTAACGAACCGTTTGGAGTAGGAACACGTACTGCATTAGCGGTTAATTTATCTTTCATTTCGGGAATAACCTTAGTAACAGCGCTGCCTGCACCTGTGGAAGTAATTACCATGTTAATAGCCGCTGAGCGTCCACGACGTGGTTTTTTGTGCATGTTATCCAACAAGTTTTGATCATTGGTGTATGCGTGCACTGTTTCTATATGCCCTTTAACAATTCCAAAGTTGTCATTAATTACTTTAATAACAGGAGAAATCGCATTGGTAGTACAAGAAGCAGCAGAATAAATGTTTTCTTTTTCTAAATCAAGTGTATTTTGATTGATTCCATATACAATGTTTGGAATTTCTTTTCCTGGTGCTGTAAGTAAAACTTTAGATGCTCCTTTTGATTGCAAGTGTCTTGAAAGTGCTTCACGAGTTGTATATACACCCGTATTATCTACAATCAAAGCATTGTTTATTCCATAAGCTGTATAGTCAATATCTTCCGGATTTTTTGCTTCAATCAGTTTAACAATTTGTCCGTTTATGATAATTGCTTTATTCTCGATATCCTCAACAACAGATCCTTTAAACGCACCATGAACAGAATCAGAGCGTAACAAAGCTGCACGTTTGATAATATCACTTTCAGTAGCTGTTCTTGTCACAATGGCTCTTAATCTCAATTGTTGTCCTTTACCAGCTTGTTTAATTAACTCTCTGGCTGCTAAACGACCAATTCTACCAAAACCAAACAAAACAACATCAACCGGTTCAAATGGTTTTGAATCACCAATGAATTTCGCCAATTTCAAATTTAAGAAGTCGGCCATTGATTGGAACGATTTACCTTCTTCAAGCCATTCATTGGATAATTTACCAATATCAATTTTAGCTGGTGCCAAATCCATTTTTAATAAATGTTCAGCAAGCTTTGCAGTGTTTTCAATGGTAATTGGTTTGTTAACCACATTTTTTGCATACTCATGCAAGTTCAATATCTCAGAAACAGTGATATCCGTTAAATGATTTCTAAATAATACCAATTCAATACCTTTGTCGTAGAGCAATTCGCCTATATGGCTAGATAATTTTACAGCTGCTCTTTCTTTTTCAACGTGAAGATTCAATACTTTTTCGTAACCAAGTGTAACTTCCATATGTTGTTGTTTATTTTATTAATTATTAAAGTTAAAAAGGCTGCCCAAGAATTGGGACAGCCTTTGTTTTATCCTAAATATGCTTTCAATAGCTTGTTTCTCGAAGTATGTCGCAGACGGCGTATTGCCTTCTCTTTAATTTGTCTAACTCGCTCGCGTGTCAAATTAAATTTTGCACCAATTTCTTCTAGTGTCAAACCGTGATTCATTCCAATTCCAAAAAACAAACGAATAATTTCGCGTTCCTTATCTGTTAGCGTGCTCAATGAACGTTCTATTTCTCTCTGTAACGACTCAGCCATCAAAACATGGTCTGCTTTTGGAGAGTCAGAGTTTGCCATTACATCCATCAATGTTCCACCGTCTTCTGAAGAAGAAAGAGGAGCATCCATAGATACGTGGCGACCAGAAACGTTTAAGCTTTCTTTGATTTTATCTTCAGGAACTTCTAGAGCTTCTGCCAATTCTTCAGCAGAAGGAGGTCTTTCAAATTCTTGCTCTAATCTAGAAAACGCTTTGTTGATTTTGTTTAATGAACCTACTTGATTTAAAGGAAGGCGAACAATACGTGCTTGTTCAGCCAAAGCTTGCAGAATTGATTGACGAATCCACCAAACTGCATACGAAATGAATTTAAAACCACGAGTTTCATCAAATTTCTGTGCGGCTTTAATCAATCCTAGGTTTCCTTCGTTGATTAAATCCGGAAGTGTTAATCCTTGGTTTTGGTACTGCTTAGCAACAGAAACGACAAAACGCAAATTTGCTCTGGTTAATTTTTCCAAAGATCGTTGATCGCCTTGTTTGATTTTTCTTGCTAATTCTACCTCTTCCTCTGCGGTAATTAATTCTTCTTTACCAATGTCTTGAAGGTACTTGTCTAACGACTGACTCTCACGATTGGTAATTGATTTTGTAATCTTAAGTTGTCTCATGAATATACTATGAAATCTAAATTTATCGGTATAACGTAGAACCGGGTGACAAAGTTACAACTATTTAATAGTGATTTCCAAAAAAAAAAGACACAATTTTTGGAGTTTTTAAACTGTCAAAAACCGTGCCTTTAATCTGTTTTAGTTGCTGTTACAACCCAAACCCTAAATAACTTTTTTTTCCACTTGATGAAACTATTTCCAATAACACACCTCCTTTAGTTGAATTCAGCAACTTAGTAAGCTGCTCAACATTTTCAATTTGTGTTTGGTTGAATTTTGTAACAACATCTCCCTCACTTAATCCATTTGATCTCAACTTTCCAGGTTCAAGCGTTTTCACTTTTACTCCATAACTCAAGTTAAGCTCTTTTTTCTCTTTGCTCGTAAGCTCAGCAAAAGTACCACCCATGGCAGTTGTTTTACTCATTTCTGCTTTGGTTTTCAAGCTCGTTTCACCATCTGCAGAGCGCAAAGTGATTTCTTTGATTACTTCTTCACCTTTTTCATTTCGAATTGTCAAGTTCACTTTATCTCCGGGTCTTCTTTTTCCGATTTCTTCCTGCAATGAAGCAACAGAATTTACCTCCTTAGATCCAACCTTAATTATTACTGAATTGTCTTTTATTCCTGCTTTATCTGCACCGCCATCAGGAGTAACTTTTGCAATAAAAACACCCTTTGTGCTTGGTAGCTTATTTTTTTCTTTAATTTCTTGATTGATGTCCGCAATCTGTACCCCCAAATACGCGCGTTGAACAATACCAAAATCAATGATGTCTCGAAGTACTTTATTTGCTAAATTAATTGGGACAGCAAAACTATACCCGGAATAAGAACCTGTTTGAGAAGCAATTGCGGTGTTAATTCCAATCAATTCGCCTTTTGTGTTTACCAAAGCACCTCCTGAATTGCCTGGATTTACAGCCGCATCAGTTTGAATGAAGGATTCAATTGGCACCGTTGTGTTGTTTGTACGGTCTGCAAGTAAGTTTATGTTTCGAGCTTTTGCACTAATAATACCAGCCGTAACTGTAGATGTTAAATTAAATGGATTTCCTACAGCCAATACCCATTCTCCAACTCTAATTTCATCACTGTTTCCAATAGGAATAGGTTTAAGCCCTGGAGCATCAATTTTTAAAACAGCAATATCAGTAGAAGGGTCTGCACCAATTACTTCAGCAGAATACTTTGAATTGTCATTTAATATCACTTCAATTTCAGATGCATCTTGAATAACATGGTTGTTCGTCACAATATATCCTTCACTTGACACAATCACTCCTGATCCTGAGCCATTGCCGTATTGTTTAAATTCTCTACCGCCAGAACCAGGTCCGTAAAAGAACTCATAAAATGGATCTCGTTGCACTTGTGTTCTTACAACTTTTGTTGTAACGTGTACAACAGAATTTATCGAACTCTCCGATGCATCCACAAACGAAGTGGCATCTGATGGTAATCCGCTATAAGAAACTGTTTTTGCTATTTTATTTCCGTCTAATACAGTATCGGAAAGTGATTGAACGTGATGATTTGAATCTAGAAAAAAACTAAATGCAAAAGGTATCATTCCTCCAACAATACCTAGTCCTAAATATTTTATTGTGTTGTTCATATAAAGTTAATTTGCTTTTGATTACGTTACAAGTATAACGATTATCAACTATCTTCATTACATTTGTGCTGTTAAATATTGTTAAGCATATACAGTTGAAACGGTTGCTATTAAAGACTTTATGACGATTTATTTCGAAAAATATCAAGGCACAGGAAACGATTTTATCTTGATTGATAATTTGAGCGGCAAGTATAATGCACTTCAAATTCAGCAAATCAAAAATATTTGCGACCGTAAATTTGGTGTAGGAGCAGATGGCTTGATAAAAATCAATAAAGTTGAGAATTATGATTTTGAAGTTGAATACTTTAATTCAGATGGTTCTAAAAGTTTTTGTGGCAATGGAACCAGATGCGCTGTTGCATTTGTAAATAAACTAGGAATAATCAAAGACGAGTATCTCTTTTTCGCAATTGATGGAGAGCATCGTGCAAAAATTACCAATGATTTAGTGTCTCTAAAAATGGCGGATGTAAATCATGTTGAAGAAATCGAAAATAATTTTGTTCTAAACACCGGCTCGCCTCACTATATCCATTATGTAGAGAAAATTCACGACTTCGATATTGTGAAATATGGGAAGCAAATTCGTTTTTCGACTCAATTTTCAGAGAATGGAATCAATGTAAATGCAGTTGAATCAATTGCTCCGAATAAAATAGCAATGGCAACGTATGAACGCGGCGTAGAAGATGAAACTTTAAGTTGCGGAACTGGTGTTACAGCAGCATCCTTAATTCATGCCTTTAAAAACAAAACAAATGGAAATCAATCTATTCACGTAGAAACTAAAGGAGGTGATTTATTGGTTGAATTTGACTATTCAAACAATCGATTTGAAAATATTTGGTTAGTTGGCCCTGCAAAATTTGTTTTTATTGGAGAATTTGAAATAGAATAATAGGAGAGTAGAATTTCTAGTTTTAAATTGTCTTATTTTTGATTTTTGATACGATACACTAAAGATGGATTTAAGAGGAAAACTGATTTACCTTAGAGCTGTTGAAAAAGAAGATGCTTCAAAAATATTGTTGTGGGAAAACAACACACAGCATTGGAAAGTTAGCGGAACAGAAATCCCTTTTTCTTTGTTTGCCATTAATGAATACATAGAACAAGCTCAAAATATCCGTTCACACGGTCAATTAAGACTTATTATTTGCTTACTTGAACACGATGAACCGATTGGCACACTTGATCTGTACAATGCAGATTTTAAAAACAGAAGAGCTTCGATAGGTATTTTAATCGCAGATCAAATCCATCAAAACAAAGGATATGCCTTAGAAGCACTAACTTTAATTGATGATTATGCAGTAAAGTTTTTAGATTTGCATAACATATCATGTTCTATTCATAGTGACAATATAAACAGTATTCGTTTGTTCGAAAAAGCAGAATACACATTTATTGGACTAAGAAAAGACTGGTTTTGGGTAGATAATACATGGATTGACGAATTAATATATCAAAAATGTTTAAAAAAGGGATAATTGTAATGACGCTTATTGCAAGTGTAGCGGTAGTTTTCGGATGGAAACACCTCCAAGCGTATTTTGATGGAAAATCTACTACAATAAATAATAAAACAGTTTCTTTCGTCTTAAATAATAAGGAGAGTTTAGAGCAAATTGCTTCAAATCTTGTTGAAAATGGAATATTAAACAATGCTAAATCTTTTCTTTCAGTAGCTAACTATAAAAAACTAATTAACAGTAAGTTAGGCTCTGGAATGTATCAAATTCAAGCTCACACCTCACTACGTACTTTGCTGAATGGATTTACAATGAATACTGCCGGAAACGGGAATGCTGAAGTTGAAGTAAGTGTGATTTTTAATAACTGTAAAACACTCCATGATTTATGCGAAAAAGTTGCAAAATGTATAGATGTAAAAAGCGATGAACTTGAAGCGTACATTACAAATCCTGAAACACTCAAGAAATACGACTTTACGATTGAACAGATGCCGGCTATGTTTTTGCCAAATACATACAACATGTTTTACGACACAGAAAAGGAGGTGTTTGTGCAGAGAATGGCTGATGAATTTAAAAAATTCTGGACTTCTGAACGACTTGCTAAAATGAAAAAAGTTGGTTTAAAATCCCCTTCTCAAGTAGTAACATTGGCTTCAATTGTATATGGCGAACAATCGAAAAATGCATCTGAATGGCCAATTATTGCACGTTTATATTTGAACAGATTAAATACTGGAATGAAATTGCAATCTGACCCAACATTTAAGTTTTGCTGGGGAGATCAATTGGAAGGCGTGCAACGCTTGACTTTTGAACACAGAAGCAAAGATTGTCCGTATAACACTTATCTCTATCTTGGTTTGCCTCCCGGGCCAATTTCAATGCCACCGAGTGGTGTAGTTGATGCTGTTTTGAATCCAGATAATAACAACTACTTATACATGTGTGCGCAAGCAAATTACGATGGTTTACACGACTTTACAAAAGATTATTCTGTTCATGCAAGTAATGCAACTAAGTTTCAAAACTGGCTAGCTTCTGAACTAAAAAAATAAGCATTTATGGAACGCAGAAAGTTTGTTAAGATTGGTGCAGCAGGACTTGCAACCTCACTTATTTCACCCGTTTCAGCAATAGATTCACCACAAATGAAACCTGCTAACCTGAAGTATAGTGGAGATCCAAAGATTATTTCAACTTGGTCACATGGTGTTCCTGCAAATTCTGCAGCTTGGAAATTATTGTCGAAAGGTGCTTCATCTTTGGATGCGGTAGAAGCAGGAGCCATTCAAGCTGAAAGTGATGTGAATAATCGCAGCGTTGGCATAGGTGGTCTACCAGATATTTCAGGAAAAGTAACTTTGGATGCGTGCATCATGGATTGGGAGGCAAACTGCGGTTCTGTTGGTTGCATTGAAGGCATTGCTCACCCCATTTCTGTTGCAAGACACATCATGGAAAACACTCCACATGTAATGTTGGTGGGGGAAGGTGCCAGAAAATATGCTTTGAAAAATGGATTTCCAACAATTAAAACTCCTGTAACTGAAGCAAAAAAAGCTTGGCAGAAATGGCTTAAGGAAAATAAAGAGTCACTAAAAAAACCTGAAATCAATCACGAAAATCATGATACAATTGGTTTATTGGCAATTGATTCAGCAGGTAGAATTAGTGGCGCATGCACAACTTCTGGGTGGGCTTATAAATTACCAGGCCGCCTCGGCGATTCGCCAATAATTGGCGCAGGACTTTTTATTGATCAAGAGGTGGGAGGAGCTACAGCAACAGGACTTGGAGAATCCGTAATACGTATTGCAGGTTCACACACCGTGGTAGAATTAATGCGCCATGGCAGATCACCGCAAGAAGCTTGTAAAGAAACAGTAGAAAGATTGATCCGTAAACACAAAGATCTGACTGGACTTCAATGTGCTTTTATCGCTATTAATACTGCAGGTGAAATCGGAGCCTATTCTGTTTATAATGGATTTCAGTATGCTTTAAGAACTCCTGATGAAGACTTATTGCTTGATTCAAAATACGATAGAAAATGGTAAAGTTTACAGTTTTACTTTTTATGGTTATTTTGAATTCATACCTATTTACTCAACAAAATCTTGTTTGGAAATTAATACATCCTGTTACAAAGCAAGTGCTCCATTTTGGTGAAAAAGGCTCAGTACAAGAAGCGTTAATTGCTGAAAAAATATTACCAAACCCCTTTGTTGGTTTGAATGAAGAAAAATTCAATTGGATTGAAAACCACACATGGAAAGTAATTTCAAATTTTTATTTGGCAGAATTAGATGTACAAAAGCATATTATAATTGACTTCCCAAGTATTGATACCTATGGAAAAATTAAAATAAATGATGTGTTTATAGGAGAAACTGAAAATGCTTTTGTTCATTACTATTTCGACATTTCTAACTATGTGAAAACTGGAATCAACACTGTTTCTGTTGAATTTACACCTCCAATTACATACCAGAAAGAACGTATGAAAGAAGTGGGAGTAACACTTCCTGCGCCAAATGATGTTGGAAAAATACAAGTTGCACCCTATTGTCGAAAGCCACAGTATCAATTTGGTTGGGATTGGTCGATGCGCATGTTGACAATGGGCTTTTGGGAGCCAGTATCAGTAATTCAATTTGAAAATAATGTCGTAATCTCTCATGACATTAAAACAGAATCTGTTGATATTTCGAAAGCATCATTGAAATTTTCTTTACAATTAGCTTTGGATGAGAATAAGAAGTATTTCTGGGAAAGTCAAAAATTTGGAAAAGAAGAAGTTACAGTTAAAAACAAAGAAGTACAACGGGTAATTGAAATTGAGAACCCAAAATTTTGGTGGCCACGTGGACAAGGGGAACAACATTTGTATTCCGATAATTGGAAGCTTATTGACGAAAGTGGTGAAATCATTTTTGAAAAAGCAGTTTCATTTGGTGTGAAAAAAGTAGAATTACTTCAAGAAAAAGATAAATGGGGAACATCGTTTCAACTAAAAGTTAACAATCGTTACATCTTTTGCAAGGGAGCAGATTACATACCTGATGATATTTTTCCGTCGCGAATTACTGATGAAAAACTTGAACATCAAGTCGAAGAAATGTTGAATTGTAATTTCAACATGGTTCGTATTTGGGGTGGTGGATTTTATCCGCGAGAAAGTTTCTTAGAAGCCTGTGATAAGGGCGGTTTAATGGTTTGGCAAGATTTTATGTTTGCTTGCGCAATGTACCCGGGCAACGAAGCTTTTTTAAATAATGTAGCTGTTGAAATTAAACAACAAACACGCAGAATCGCTTCTCATCCATCGGTGGTTTTATTCAATGGCAATAACGAAGTAGATGTAGCATGGAAGAACTGGGGCTTTCAATCTACTTACAAACTGAATGAAAAAGAAGAGCGATTAATCGAATTGTTTTACCAAAAATTATTCAAAGAACTAATTCCATCTATTGTCAAAGAAAATTCAATAATTCCGTATGAACACACTTCTCCACTTAGTAATTGGGGAAATGACGAATTTTACAAGCATGGCACACAACATTATTGGGGTGTTTGGCATGGAAAAGACCCTTTACAAGATTTTGCAATAAAATATGGTAGATTTAATGCAGAATATGGTTTTCAATCCTTTCCTGAATTTGCAACTTTGAAATCTTTTAGTAATGAATCGGACTGGAATTTGAGTAGTAAAGTCATGAAACATCGACAAAAAAGCTACGTTGGAAACCAAATGATTGCGAAGCATTCTGACTTGCTCTATGGAAAAGCATCTCATTTTAAACAATTTGTATATTTCTCACAATTGACTCAAGCCAAAGCTGTTGGAATGGCAATAGCGAGTCATCGAGTTAATTCTCCCCGTTGTACAGGCACATTGTATTGGCAATACAACGATTGCTGGCCATCAATTTCTTGGAGTAGTGTAGATTATTTTGGAAGATGGAAGGCATTGCAGTATCAAGTAAAAAAAGATTTTGAAGATGTTGCTGTTGTAGAAAGTGTAGATTCAACGCAACATGTTTCTTATTATCTTGTCTCTGATACACCAAATGGATTTTTATCACACGTGAATTTAGTAATTTATGATTCAGAAGGAAAGGAGTTGGACTCATATCGCTGTAAACTTTCACTCCTCAACCCCGGAGCAACTGTGCTTTTTGATAAAGAATTGGCATTTTACGAAAACCAAAACATTGTATTGAAATTTGATTGGGATAACACACAAGACACAAAGCAAACGCGCTATTTTACGAAAGGTCATTTCCCAAATTCTGATAAAGATTACCAGCCAATTATTCGAATTGTATCTTTAGATCCAGATTCTAAATCTGGTGTAATAGAGATTGAAACCTCCAAAATGTTGCAAGATTGTTGGATTACTTCAAAAAATGGAAATATTCATTTTACATCGAATTTCAACCTGTTTTTACCTGGAAAACACACTATACCTTTTACTTATGCTGGAGAAATAAATACATCAGATTTTCAAATTTATTTCAGATAATAGAAATGCCTACGAGATTTAACATTATTTTAATTGTATATATTACCATGGTAACTATCTTTGTATTATGGAAATAAGTAAGATAATTCAAGCAAAATTCAAATCTTCTCGACAAAAAGCTATAGTTAATCTACGTTACACATCAAATTTTATTGGAAATATCCAAAACAATTATGTTAGCAAGTTTGATTTGAGTATGCCTCAATTCAACATATTAAGAATATTAAGAGGGGCAAATACTCACTTAAGTGTAAACGATATTCGAGACCGAATGGTTGAAAAATCGCCCAATACAACGCGCTTGCTTGACAAGCTTATTGAAAAGAAATACATTGAAAGGGTGAGGTGCGAAGAAGATAGGAGAGTGGTGTATGTTTCTATATCCCAAATGGGCTTACAATTGCTGTCTGAAATAGACACTGATGAAGATTGCAAACTTGATTACACGGGCAATCTTTCTGAAGCCGAAGCAGAGCAATTAAGCTTGCTATTGGACAAGCTTAGAGGCTAAATTATTGCTTTTTTAACTTCGAAGTTTTCTTGATAATTATTCCTAATTGAATAATACATTGGTCAAAACTTTTTATTGTTTTGCCTTTTCCAAATTGTGTTGTTGCTAGAGAGTTCATAATTCATGTTTTTATACTTTCCAATTTTCAATTATTGTGCCAACATTAAAAGATTGCACTTTACATTAAAAACGTATAAAAAATAGATTCGTTAACAGAATATAGACTCTTTTTTCAAACAACATGTTTTAACGAGCAAATCACCTTATTTGAAAAACAGATTCGAACGAAGAAAAGAAAAAAAAGACTGAAGTTACTCAGTCTTTTTCATTATTAATGGTTGTGATTGTGTTCCCCTTCACCGTGAGGATGATCATGACCCGCTTCTTCAATTTCAGAACATAAACCTATAATTTCGTGAAAAGTATCGTGCAGTGCAGAAAGCGATTTTTTGATTTTCTTATCTTTTGTCCCTGCTTTTATTGCTTTATCTAAACTTTCACTACCGGAAACAAGTTTATTAACAGCATTTTTTACATTTTCAGTATCAAAACTTGCTGGAGCTTTAGATGCTTGCAAAGCTTTTGCTTTTTCAACCATTTCACCTGAACGTGTTTTGATTGGTTCTAAATTTCCTTCTTCACTTGGGTGAAAAGTTTGAGACATCACTTTATGAAACTCTTTTAACTCGTTCCATTCTTTTAATTTCCCTTGTGCTTTTGTAGTTGAGCAAATGGCAATAAAACCAAGCGTCAACATCATGAGTAGAATTGATTTTTTCATGTGTGTTTTTTTTTTTTGCAAAACTAATTACTTTTCATTGCGAAAGACAAGTTTTGAAATTTTATTTCCATTTGTTGAATCCAAAATTTGCAGTAAATAGGTTCCTGCTTTTGCAGTTGATAAATCTACTTTTGTTTCAACCGTAAATCCTCCTTTTTTTATCAATTTACCTTGCATGTCAATTAAAGAGTATTGATAGTCGGAATTTTTATTCATACTAATAAATATAGATTCATGCGCTGGGTTAGGGTAAACTTCAACCGAAAGTGGCAACACATTTTTTACTCCCGTAATTGAAACAAACGAAGGGTCATTTACGATTCCGTTTTCTTTGTTTATTATCCAATTGTTTGGATCTATTTCTGTAACTGCTGAAAAATCTGACATATTGGAAATAAAGTATTGATTTTGGTTGTTGGTTACTGTAAATCGAATAATCGTATCAGGCAAGCTTATTCTATCGATTTTTAGTTCCAAATCATTGGTAAATGTTGGTGTTACACTAGGTTTTGAAGTTGTATGATTGATTTCAACCAATACATCATTTCCAACTTTATTGTAACGAACATGGTATGTAGGGTATCCTTCTCCGAAATACCATTCTTGCGCATAATTTGTGAAACTTTTACCGGAAACATTTTCAAAAACCTCAATCATATCCATTGCAGAAGCTACAGAATCTGCATAAATTGTTTGAATATCCTGAAGTGATTGATAAAATAAATTGTCGTTATCGATTAAAAAACGCAGCGTGTGAATAATGGCTGCACCTTTGTCATACACCAATCTACTATCAAAAATACTTCCGTCTGTTAGTGAGTCTTCTACCCAAACAGCACCTCCGCTTTGAGCCATAATATTATCGTGACGATCCAACATATATTGTGCTCTGTCTTGAGGGTACAAATGTTCTAACATGATATCTTCAGCATACGATGCAAAACCTTCGTTTACCCAAATGTGCGACCACGAGTTACAAGTTACGTGGTCTCCAAACCACTGATGTGCTAATTCATGGGAAGTAAGCGTATTGTCAAACATGCCTTGCGTTGTCATTGTTTGATGCTCCATGCCTCCTGAAATTGGCGCCATGCAATGCCCATATTTTTCATTGGCAAAAGGATAAGGTCCGAATAAATCAGCATATAATTCTAGAAAATCAGCCGTTTCATCGATATCACTTTGAAAATAAGGCAAGGTTGAAGGATTATCATAAATATAATTTTGTATCAATACAGGTGCAGAATTTGAAGGATTGGCTGTAACATTATATTCCACATATTTACCAACCGCAACAGAAATTAAATAGTAATCTATTGGATGTAGGTGTTTCCACTCAAAACGATGTGTACCATTTCCTAAATCTACAACCTGTTTCAATAATCCATTTGAGCCTGCTTTGCAATTCAATGGAACAGTAACCCAAACAGAACAACTATCCGCTTTGTCTTTTAAAGATTGCTTACACGGAAACCATTCGTATGCACCAAAAGGCTCTGATAACGACCATGTGATAACATTACCCCAAGATGGTGAGGCTTTATTCGTCATACCGTTTCCGCCCAAAGGGTTTGTAGTTGTATTGGGTGGAGTTCCAGAATAAGCAATGCTTAGAACAAAATTTTCACCCTGCAATTTATTCACAGGAATCTTTACAACATTGCTATTTCTTGTATATGCAGTTGAAACGCCATCTACTTCTAAAGCAGAAATAGCCATCGAAGAAAACAACTCAATCAATGCAGAGTCTAAGTTTTCACGAGCAATCGCATGAATTTCTGCTGTACCAGACAAAGTTGCTGACGTATTGGTCATGTTCAAATCAAGGAAATAATAATGAACATCATAACGTTCTGTTTCAGCTATTTGTGTTATAGTTAATGAATTGCTTTTTAACTGATCATAACTGCGCTTCTTCACTTTGGAGCAGGAGCCTTTGTCTTGAGCAAAACTAACATTTAGCAGTAAAATACATGCAATTGAGAGGTTTTTCATAATCTTTTGGTTTAGGATATAAAAGTAGTGTTTTGTTTTTCTTCAATTCATTTTTCACCATAGTTTTTTTTCCTTAATCAACCCTTATTTAGATTGGTTAAAAATAAAACATAAAATGTTTGATTTGCATAATAATTGTAATAAATCAATAAATGACTTAAATCATGTTTTTTAACCGCAAATCTCATTATTTCAACTATATGAGCACAATAAATTTGTAACATGGAGATTATTTACGTGATGTTAATTGTAAGTCTATTGATTGCAGTGTTTTTTTTGTTTTCCTTTTTTTGGGCAACAAAGACGGGGCAATATGATGACGACTATGGGCCATCGGTACGTATTCTTTTTGACGACGATGAAATTAAAACAACTCAACAAATAAATAAAGATGGAGATAGAGAAGTTTAGTTACGACAACAAGATTGTCAGAAATTTTGCATACGCAACAATAATTTGGGGTATTACCGGGATGCTTGTGGGGCTTATAGCAGCCTCTCAATTGGCTTTTCCTAATTTTTTCAATGATTATCTAGGATTTAGTTTTTTATCCTTCGGTAGAATAAGACCTTTGCATACCAATGCTGTGATTTTTGCATTTGTAGGTAACGGAATATTTATGGGAGTTTATTACTCACTTCAACGTTTATTAAAAACGAGAATGTGGAGTGATAAATTAAGCTACATCAATTTTTGGGGATGGCAATTAATTATTCTATGTGCAGTTATCACACTTCCACTTGGAATGACATCCGGGAAAGAATACGCTGAATTAGAATGGTGGATAGATATTCTTATCACAATTATGTGGGTTGCATTTGGCTGGAACATGTTTGCAACAATTTTGGTGAGAAGAGTAAAACACCTCTATGTTGCCATTTGGTTTTACATTGCAACATTTGTTACTGTAGCTATCTTGCACATTTTCAACTCGTTTGAATTACCGATTTCGTTTTTTAAGAGTTATTCGTGGTATGCAGGAGTTCAAGATGCTTTAGTGCAATGGTGGTATGGACACAATGCGGTAGCATTTTTCTTAACTACACCATATTTAGGGTTGATGTATTACTTCGTTCCAAAAGCAGCAAACAGACCGGTTTATTCATACCGTTTGTCAATTATTCACTTTTGGACATTAATCTTTTTGTACATCTGGGCTGGTCCACACCATTTATTATATACTTCTTTGCCAGATTGGGCACAAAGTTTAGGGGTTGTTTTCTCAGTAATGTTGGTTGCTCCTTCATGGGGTGGAATGCTAAACGGATTATTGACACTACGTGGTGCGTGGGATAGAGTAAGAGACGATGTCATGTTGAAGTTTATGGTTGTAGCACTTACATGTTATGGTATGGCTACATTCGAAGGTCCAATGCTTTCATTAAAAAATGTAAATGTAATTTCTCACTTTACAGACTGGACAGTAGCCCACGTTCACGTAGGTGGTTTAGGATGGAATGCAATGTTAACTTTTGGTTTGTTGTATTGGTTATTCCCAAGAATTTACAAAACAGAATTGTACTCAAAAAAAGCTGCAAATCAACACTTTTGGATTGCTACATTAGGTGTAATCTTATATGCAGTGCCAATGTATATCGCTGGTTTCATGCAAGGTTTGATGTGGCAAGATTTTAATCCTGATGGTACTTTGGTAAATGCTGACTTCTTAAAAATTGTTGACGCAATGAAACCGTTCTACACGTTAAGAGCAATAGGTGGTTTATTGTTTGTGTTAGGTGCAATTTTGATGTTCTGGAACTTAATAAAAACAGCTAAATCTGGCAAATTAGTAGCAAATGAAGATACAGAAGCTGTTGTTACAAATAAAGAAAACGTAATATCTACAAGTGAACACTGGCACCGAGTTGTAGAGCGCAAGCCGGTAAGAATGATGATTTTGAGTATTATCGTTGTTGGTATCGGAGGCTTAGTTGAGATTGTTCCAACAATGATTGTAAAAAGCAATGTACCAACTATTGAAGCGGTTAAGCCATATACTCCTCTTGAATTAGAAGGTCGTGATTTATATGTGAAAGAAGGTTGTTACAACTGCCACACGCAAATGATTAGACCCTTACGTTTTGAAACGGCTCGTTATGGTGAATATTCAAAATCAGGTGAGTTTGTTTATGACCATCCATTCCAATGGGGTTCTAAAAGAACTGGTCCAGACTTGGCACGAGAAGGAGGCTTACGATCAAACAACTGGCATTATCAACACTTAATTGCTCCGAAAGACATCTCTCCGGGCTCAATCATGCCGGCATATACTTGGATGAAAGACAACGATGTAGACAAGTCAATGTTGCCAAAGAAAATTAATGCTATGCGTACAATGGGAGTGCCTTACCCTGATGGGTATGAAAATCAAGCAATTGCAGATTATGAAGCACAAGCCGAAAAAATCGCTACAGATATTGTAAATAACTTCCCGAAAGAGTTATTGTTTAAGAAAAAAGTAAACGAAGAAGTAGATAAATTAAAGGGCAAAGAAATAGTCGCAGTTGTGGCTTACTTACAACGCTTAGGAACAGATATTAAAGTAAAATAATATGTTACGATTTATTACACATAATTTGACAACGATTGATGGTATAGCCATTTTTCCAGTTCTTTCATTGCTTGTATTTACTTCGTTTTTTGCATTCATGTTGTGGTATGTAATTAAGATGAGTAAGCGTAGGGTAGATGAACTTAGTAACATTCCTTTAGAATTAGATGAAAATGAGAATAATCCAAATGAATATGAAATCATCCATTAAAATAGCTTTAAGTTTTGTAGTGCTTCTTACTGGAAGTTCAGTTTTTGCACAAGGTGAGCAACTGTTTAAACAAAAGTGCTCTGTTTGCCACATGATTGATAAAAACTCTACAGGTCCCGCTCTAAAAGGAGTTATGCAAAAATGGGAAGATGCCGGAGAAAAAGATAATTTTTACAAATGGGTGCAAAACTCATTGGAACTAATTGCTAGCGGCAAGAGTGAAATGGCAAATAAAGCCAAAGATATTTCTCCCATGGCGATGCCATTACAACCGTTAACTACAGCAGAAATAGACCAAATTTTTGAGTATATTGACACATACACTCCGCCACAAGCAGCACCGGTAGATGCTGGAAAACCAGCAGTTATTGTGGCTAGCAAAAGTTTGTTATTGAACTATGAACACAATTTAAGTTTGTTCTATGCACTGCTTGTTACACTCTTGATAGAATTATTTGTAATTGTTTATATAGCTAAATCAATTATGAAATTCAAAAACTCTGACTTCATAAAAAAATCTGAAACTTCTGATGGAGGAACAGGTAATATTTTAAGTGTAATATTGCTCATAATAGCTACACTTTTTGCAAGTTCAACTTTTGCACTTACCACAAGTATCCCAGGTGGCATTCAAGACGATTCGATGTGGTTGTATGTAGAAAAATCTGATTTATACTGGTTTATTCTGATTGACCTTGTTTTACTTCTTGTTATTTTACTTTTAAGAAAAATAGCTAGAAAATACTTCAGATTGGCTTCAAAAAGCAAAAAGAACTATGCTACACAAAGTTTGGATAAAATGTTCGACATCGTTCCGATAGAACAAGAAGAAAGAATCATGTTGCACCATGAATACGATGGCATTCGTGAATTGGATAACAACTTGCCACCATGGTGGGTTTGGGGCTTTGTAGTAACAATTGTTTTCTCAGTGGTTTATTTATTGAACTACCACGTGTTTGGAACAGGTGAACTTCAAATTCAAGAATACGAAAATTCAATAAAAAAGGCAGATGCACAAGTGAAAGATTATTTAACAAAAAACGCGTTAAATATTGATGAAACAAATGCAACTAAGCTTACAGACGCTGCAGCTATTAAAGAGGGAGAATCTATTTTTCAGGCCAATTGTGTTGTGTGTCACAATTCTAAAGGAGAAGGAAATATTGGACCTAATTTAACGGATAAAAACTGGATTTATGGCTTTGATGTGAAAGACTTATTCGGTGTAATTAAAAAAGGTACTTCAAACGGGATGCCTGAACATGGTTCAAAATTAAATCCAGTTCAAATTCAAAAAGTAGCTTCATTTATCTTACAATTACCAGACACCGAAGGAAAAGCTCCACAAGGAGACAAAATTGAATAGGAATGAGTTTAGATTTTGATGAAATACAACAAGAAGAAGCCTTTCGTGACAGTATAGCTACGGTAAATGCTGATGGCAAACGAGTTTGGGTATTCCCAAAAAAACCGAAAGGAAAGTGGTTAAATCGACGAAAAATCATTAGCTTTTTCTTGCTGTTTGTATTGATTTCTTCCCCATTTATTAAGATTGACGGGGTTCCTTTCATACAATTTGATTTAATAAATCGAAAATTCATCCTCTTTTTTCAAGTGTTTTGGCCACAAGATTTATATCTTTTTGCCCTTGCACTTGTTATTGGGATAATTTTCGTTGTCTTTTTTACCATAATTTTTGGACGAATATTCTGCGGTTGGTTCTGCCCGCAAACAATTTTCATGGAAATGGTGTTTCGCAAAATTGAGTACTGGATAGAAGGTGATTGGACATATCAAAAGAAATTAGATTCCCAACCTTGGAATAGAGAAAAAATTTTCAAAAAATCTCTAAAACATCTCATATTCTTAGCTGTTTCTTTTTTTATTTCGAATATTTTCTTGGCTTATATTATTGGCTCAAGCGAATTGTTCAAAATATTAAGCGAACCAATTTCTCAGCATATTTGGGGTTTTCTGGGTATCATTATTTTTTCTCTTACATTCTATGGCGTGTTTGCATTTTTGAGAGAACAAGTATGTACATCCATTTGCCCGTACGGAAGGCTACAAGGTGTGTTGATGGATGAAAATACCATGGTTGTAGCTTATGATTACGAAAGAGGTGAAAACAGAGCCAAATTTAAAAAGAACGAAGACCGAGATGAAAAAGGATATGGCGATTGTATAGATTGCTATCAATGTGTTCACGTTTGTCCTACAGGAATTGACATCCGAAATGGAACACAGTTAGAATGTGTAAATTGTACCGCATGTATTGATGCTTGTGATACGATAATGACAGGTATTGGGAAAGAAACCGGACTTATTCGCTTTGTGTCTGAAAACGGCATCAAAGAGCGGAAAAAATTTGAATGGACAAGAAGAGTAAAAAGCTACACCTTTCTTTTGATATCATTAATTGTTGTGTTAGCCATTATGCTATTTACCCGAGATGACATACAAGTTTCGATTTTCAGACAGCGTGGCACAACAATGAATATTACTGCCGACTTTAAAATATCTAATACCTATGAACTGAATTTAATAAATAAAACGAATAAGAATTATTGGATAACTTTAAAGACTGATAGCAAAGATTGTACAATTAGAATGGCGTTTAAGAAGATTTTTTTAGGGAAAGAAAAACAATTAAGAGAGCGATTTATTGTTGAAATGCCTATTAATACGCAATTCAACGGACACAAAACAATTGAAATTAAAGTTCTTGGAAACGGTGAAGAATTGAACACAATAAAAACAAAATTTATCGGACCAATCTTTTAATAATAACGAGCAAAATTTTAGGTTATGAATTGGGGAAAAGGAATTGCCATCGGAATGGCTGCATTTATCATTTTTATTGTAACACTGGTAACAATAATTATGAGTAAAAAAGTGGACTTAGAAACTGATAACTATTATCAAAAAGAATCCAATTTGAATGGTGAAATTATTGCTAGAAAAAATTGGATTGAAGCCAAATATGCTGTTTCCATTGAACAAGATGCATCTAATTGGAAAGTGCAATTTTCAAAAATTGATTCTCAATTCAATGCTGAAGTAAGCTTTAAACATGCTGTAAATGAAGGGTTAGACTTTTCATACTCTGCAACCAACGATTCTATCATTGTTATCCCAAAAAACAAAGTTGTTGCAGGAATTTATAAGTATCAACTTAAAATTAAAACTCCCACTTCAGAGTTTTTAACAGAAGGAAAATACAGATTTCAATAATGTACATCTTAGCAGCGATATTACTCGGACTAAGCTCAAACCTCCACTGTCTTGGTATGTGTGGCCCATTGGTTATGGCTGTGCCAATGAATAGAAATTCCACAGCTTCAATCATTTGGAATCTCATACAATATCATTCAGGAAGAATACTAAGCTATATGCTCCTTGGAGTATTATTTGGAACAATAGGTTCTGGATTTCAACTATTTGGATTGTTGCAACTCTTAAGTGTAATTTTTGGAGTAGCGATGTTGTTTTTTGCGTGGAAAAAATGGTGGCATCAATATGTTGAAAAATGGATTATGTCTATTGGTATTTCGAAGCATTACAATCAACTGTTCAAAAGATTACTCAACAGCAACTCGGCTATGCGCTTATTTGGACTGGGAATATTAAATGGATTCTTGCCATGTGGAATGGTGTATTTAGCTCTTGCAAATGCGCTGTTGGTTGGTAGCTTAGTTGGCAGTGCAACTGCTATGCTATTTTTTGGAATAGGTACAATGCCAGCGTTGTTTATTGTAGGTTTTGCTGCAGGAAAGATATCTCAAACTACACGGCAAAAAATCAATCATATCACTCCGTATTTGATGAGTATAGTTGCATTGTTGTTAATTTTGCGAGGATTAAATTTAGGTATTCCATACGTGAGTCCGAAAATGGAAATCCAAAAAACAGAAAATCATGAAATAAAAACAATTTCATGCTGCCACAGTTCAGATTCATGTGCAACAAAAGAATAATACCATGACAAAACAATGTTATCATTGTGGAGACAAAATACAAGAATTAGAAGTTGTTCATAATGAACATTCTTTTTGTTGCAATGCGTGTGTGCTTGTTTACAATTTACTTCAAAAAAGTGACTTAGAAACCTATTATTCTTTGGAAAAAGACGCAGGAATCAAGCCTAAAAAAGCAAATAAATACCAGTTTTTATTTTTAGATGAACCAGAAATTCGGAAAAAATACATTTCGTATGAAGACGATAAACATCTAAAAATTAACTTGTATTTACCAGACATCCATTGTTCATCATGTATCTATTTACTTGAAAACAGTAATAAATTACACCAGGGAATTCTTCAAGTTGAAGTTCATTTTACAAAAAAAGAGGCCTTGTTTTCATTGAACCCTCAGCAAATAAAATTGTCGGAACTAGCTAACCTATTGGTGCAAATAGGATATGAACCCAATTTCGGAAATAGACTAGAAAAAAGAGGTAAAACAAATAGAACCTTTCTATATAAACTAGGGGTAGCTGGCTTTGCTTTTGGAAATGTTATGCTTTGGAGTATTCCGGAATACGGTGGTTTGGGATATGACAATACTGGGTTTAGAAATTTCTCTTCATACTTAAGTTTAATTGTTTCTATACCTGTTTTGCTTTATTCAGCAAAAGATTATTTTATTTCAGCATATAAAAGCCTAAAACACAAACAACTAAATCTTGATGTTCCAATCTCTATTGGAATCATTGCTCTTTATTTACAAAGTCTTTGGAGTATTATTAACAATCAAGGAGCAGGGTATATGGATTCGTTTACTGGTTTTATTTTCTTTCTTTTGATAGGAAAATGGTTTCAAAACTGGACCTTCCAATCCATGTCATTCGAACGAGATTACAAATCTTACTTTCCTGTTGCTACAACTAAAATTGAAAGAAATGAAGAAAAAATTGTAGAGATAGACAATCTAAATGAAGGCGATCAAATTCTCATAAGAAACGAAGAAATTTTACCTTGCGATTCGA
Organism: Fluviicola sp.; assembly: GCA_039810825.1. Lineage (GTDB taxonomy): Bacteria > Bacteroidota > Bacteroidia > Flavobacteriales_D > Crocinitomicaceae > Fluviicola. The sequence goes on along the minus strand of JBDHXR010000023.1, from coordinate 1,690 downwards.
TTTTACTGGATGAAAATGCAGTGTTTGACTTTAGTTTTGTTACTGGTGAAGCAGACTTCGTGCAAAAAAGCAAAGGAGATTTTATTTATGCAGGTGGAAAATTAATTGGAAAGCCTGCTTTGCTTGAAGTAAAAAACAAAACTCAACGCAGCCATTTAACTTCTCTTTGGGGTGCTGATAGTAAACAAAGTGAAATTAACAATCGGAAAAGCTATCAAGATCGTGTTTCTGTCTATTTTCTTTCTATAGTTATTTTTCTCTCAATTATTGCAGGTGTATACTGGTTCTTTGCAGACAAAACACAAGTTACACATGTGGTAGTTTCAATCCTAATTGTTACTTGTCCTTGTGCTTTGGCCTTATCATCGCCATTTACACTCGGCAATACAATGAGGTTACTTGGAAGAAAAGGACTGTATTTAAAAAACACTCAAATAGTTGAAAAAATCAATGAAATTACCGACATCGTCTTTGATAAAACAGGAACTTTATCGGTAGCAGACAATCAAGTGAATGTTGAGTATATTCGCACACTTAATAATTCTGAAATATCAGCAATCAATTCGCTGGCAAGTGCATCTCTGCACCCGGTTTGTATTGGAATCAAAAATTATTTTTCTGACACGTTTCCAACTGAAAAAATCAATTTATCTACATTCAAAGAAGTTGTAGGAAATGGGGTAGAAGGTGTGCTATCATTAGCAGGCAAAGAAGTGACAATTAAAATCGGATCAGCAAAATTTGTAAACCTTACAGATGAGCATTTGAATGGAAGCACTTGTATCACAATAGACGATAAGCTAGTTGCAACAACAAAAAACAACAGCAACTTTAGAGTTGGATTAAAAGAATCCATATCAAAATTAAAAGAATATAACTTGCATGTTTTGAGTGGTGACAATACAAAAGATGAGCCGTATTTAAAATCTGTTTTTCCTCAAAGTGCTACTTTTCACTTTCATCAAAAGCCATTGGATAAGTTAAAATACATTCAATCTTTGCAGGAAAATGGAAAAAATGTAATGATGATAGGAGATGGATTGAACGATGCTGGCGCATTGAAGCAAGCAAATGTAGGCATAGCTGTTTCAGAAAACTCATTCCGGTTTACGCCTGCCTCGGATGCTATTATTGCTGCTGATGCTATAACAAAACTTCCAAAATTACTTCAGATTTCAAAAAATGCAAAATTGATACTTGGAATTTGTTTATCATTCTCATTTTTATACAACATTATTGGATTGGGCTACGCTTTTACAGGACAAATGAGCCCATTGGTTGCAGCTATTCTGATGCCAATAAGTTCAGTTACAGTTGTGCTCATTAGCACTTTTGGAGTCATGTATTTTGGAAGCAAAAACAGTCCTAAACTTCGGTAAAATGTTTCTGTATTTCTTGATACAACCTGCATGTTGGTAAGCCCATCACATTCGAGAAAGTTCCTTCAATTTTACTTACTGCAACCATACCAATCCATTCTTGAATTCCGTATGATCCTGCTTTATCAAAAGGTTTAAAATTGTCGATATAAAATTCAATTTCATTTGAATTTAGCGGAGAGAAAAAGACTTTAGTTGTTTCAGAAAAAGAAATTTTATTGTTTTTAGACATCAAACATACACCCGTAATTACTTCATGTACATTCCCGGATAATTTCGACAACATCTCAATTGCTTCTTCCTTGTTTTGA
>JBDHXR010000022.1:0-28815 GCA_039810825.1 Fluviicola sp. | reverse complement strand
CAGCACCCCCCGGTAGTTTTGCTGCTCGACCGATACTTTTCAGCTCTTTATTAATTAGTTCGAAGATCTCTTCCAGTCGAGCATCAACGATCATGTCAATATCGTTAATGGTAAATTCGTTCAATACTTTCAGATACATACTTTCAGCTTGGTCATATTTCCCTCTTTTGAAGGCGATGTCACCTAAATAGTGATATGCTTCTTTAACATACAAGCTGTTTGGATAATCGGAAATGATTTGCTTAAAATATTGTTCAGATTTTTCTAGGTTTTCTGCATGGTAATAGGTCATTGCCACTTCTTCTATTGAGCGTTGTGTGTACCTAGAATTTGGATAGTTATTGATGAGGTCTAATAAATTCTTTATTTTTTCATCACGTTTTCCCATAAACCCATACACACGTGCCATATAAAAAAGTGCTTGGTCTTCAAACCCTTTTTTTAGGTTGTATGCAGCTGTGTAATTGTCAATTGCCAATTGATTGTTGGCATTATCTGCAGATTGAATGCGGTAATACTCATCAGCTAAACGCATGTGTGCATCTGCTTTTTTAACTGGTTCTATGTTGGTTTGACTTAAAAGATTTCTAAATGATTCCATTGTTTTTGGTCGATCTTTCAAAGCCAGGTTTGCATAACCTATGTTGTATAAAGCGTCATTTCGAAGTCCGGAAGCATAAGAACCCTGCATCCCTAAAAAGGCATTGTAATTTTTGATAGCAGTTGAGTAATCTTTCAATTGAAAGGATGCATCTGCAGACCAATAAACAGCGCGGGCACTAATTTCATCTGAAACAGGATATTTTTCAACCAATTTGAATGTTTCTATAGATTTTTGGTATTCAGATTTTTGAAACAATTCAACTCCCCGATTGAAAGCTATGAGCTGGTAAGCTGATTTTAGCTTAATGTCTTTTTTATCCAATTGATCCAAGGCATCTAGGGCCTTTTGGAAATTTTTAGTTGAGGTATATACATTCACCAAGTATTGGTAAATTACGGGTTTCCGTTTTGAATCCGGATATTTTTCTAAATACAATTTGAATGCTTCTACTGCTTCGTCGTAGGCATTCATATCTAATTTATATGACAGCAACGCATAGTTATACAAGGCATCTTCTTGTATCATTTTGTCCATGTCCAATTCACTGGCTGCCTCAAATGCAGTACGTGCATAAACCAATTCATTCAGATTCATGTAACATTCACCTGCATGATACAAGGCAATTTGCCCAAGAACATCTTTCACCCGTGCAACTTTATCAAAATATTTTACTGCTTTTACGCAATTTGAAGTTTTTGAATAGGTAAGCGCAAGTGCATAATCATCATCACGTGTGGTAGTTGATTTAGAGTTGTACAATTCTAAATATGGCAATGCTTCATCAAACTTTCCGAGGTGGTAATAACTGTCGCCAATGATGTGACTGATTTCAATTTGCTCTGCCGGTTTCAAACTATCCACTTTATTTGGAGCAAAATCTACGACATCTTGGTAACGGTGCTGAATGTAGTATATTTGGGTTATATAGTAAGGTACAACTTTGTTGAATCTGTTGTCTGTCATCAATTTTTCAAAACCTTCCAATGCAGTTTGATAGGTACTGTCTATATAACAAATATGCGAGTAGTAATATAAACTTGGAATTCCATATTGATTCACCGAGTCTTTTACTTCATAAAAAGAAAGCTTTGCTTCAGGATATTGCTCACGTTCAAAATAAGAATACCCAAGCTTAAAAAAGTATTCAGATTGATTGTCTTTTTCTACCGAACCTCTGTTTAATTTATTAAACGCAAGTATGGCGTTTTTGTAGTCTTTCTTTTGGTAATAATATCGTCCTATTTGAAGCATAATATCGTCACGATAAATACTCTCAGGGTATTCTCGAATAAAACTTTCCAGCAGGCTTATTGCATCGTTGTTGAATAATTCCAACGCTGAACGCCCTTCATAATACAATGCTTTTACAACAAATGGATCACTTTTTGCCCCTTTGTATTCATCAATAAATAATCTAAATTCTTTTCTGGCCGCACTAAACTGTTGCTTTGCATACAAATCTTCTGCGCGGTAAAAACCTGCTAAAGGAGATTCATATTTATTGCTCGCTTGCGACCAAACTCCTGTTTGACAACTGATTAAAATAATGAATAGGAAATAACGCATCACGATATTTTTAATGAGTAAAATTAACCAGATGATAAGGGAGAAATTGAATTGCAGTTAAAAGTTTTAAACGAATAACTGTTAAGAGATATTTAGGTTACACAACTGTAAGTGTCATAAAATAACGAAATTTACCTATCAAAAATTATGTGTAAGTGGACAAGGTAATACAAATCAATGACGGAAGGATTGAACAGTTGGGGCAAACAGTTTTGGATCAAATCAATTTAGAAGTAGTGAAAGATGAATTGATTTTTCTAATTGGCCGTACAGGATCAGGGAAAAGCAGTTTATTGAAAGTTCTGTATGGTGAATTGCCTTTAGCACAAGGAACAGGTGAGATTGATGAATTTCATCTTCATAAACTTAGCAAGAAGCAAGTTCCAATGTTACGCAGAAAATTAGGCATTGTTTTTCAGGATTTTAAATTGTTATCAGACCGATCGGTACGTGAAAATTTACTTTTTGTGATGAAAGCTACCGGATGGAAGGATAAACGCATGATTGACCAGCGAATCTCTGCGGTGCTACAAATGGTTGGTTTAGAAGGTAAAGAGTATTTACCACCACATCGCTTGTCTGGAGGAGAGCAACAACGAGTTGCTATTGCCCGTGCACTCATCAATCATCCAAAAGTGATTATTGCTGATGAGCCAACAGGAAACTTGGACCCTGAAACGTCTTCAGAAATTATGCAATTGATTATCGCTGTTGCAAAAGAAGAGAAAGCTGCTGTGATTATGGCTACTCATGACATGAGTTTGATTGAAAAATTTCCGGGACGTGTGTTTAAAGTGGAAGACAGGTTACTAAAACCAGTTGAATCTCTTCGAAAATTTGATCCCTTTCAACCACTTTTTGAAGCTTAGCAATCTCCAAGGTATTAGTTTGAGAGCCAAATTTCTATATTTTCAAGAAATGTTTGTGGGCCATAGTTATTATCCAGCCAAGTTATTCGTGCCTCTTTATTTTCGCTATTTATGTCTGGAACATGTTGTAATAGCGATGCCAAGGTTGTTTTTCTATCCCAAACAGTGCAAAATTGGCTCAATGTAGTTCCATAAAGGATTTCTGTTGTAGCAATGCAATAGCTTCCTGAGTATAACGAATTGAGTACTTTGAGTTTTAAACCCGATGCTTGATTCGAAATCAATAAATGTACTTTAGCACGTTGAATCAATTGATTCATCTTATCTTCATCTGGATTTGCAATGAGCGTGATAGAACGTTTCCTTAGCTGATCTATCAATTCATTACTTGGGTTCTTGCCTGCAACGATTAAGGGCAGAGGAAATTTTTCTACATCATATTCATTAAGAATAGTCTGCAAAGCTTCACTGTTTTCAGCGATGCTTAAATTGCCATGATAAAGCACAAAGTTTTCGGTTGAAGCACTTGTGCTTTTTTCTCTGTTAAATTGACTTGGAGAAAGCACGGCATTGCATCCTTTTTTTAAATAATAATTTTGATCAGCCTCTGTAACGCAAAATAGAAAATTCCCTTCTAAAATAGCTTCATGTTTTTTTAACTTTAGTGCTTCAAATTTGAAGAAATGCTTTTTCAAAAAATGTTTTTCTCGCTTGCTAAGTAAGTTATAATAATACCATTCAACATTGTGAATACGCACGGCTACTTTTTTAGATTTGGCTACTAGGTTCTTTAGAAACCAAGTGCAGTGCTGTCCTTCTAAAAGTTTTGGTGCATCATCATCCAGTAAACGGCTTAAAAGCGCATTGTTAACTCTAGTTTTTACAATGAATGGCAAGAAAGAAAACACATCAAAAAAGCGCAATTTTCGCTTGTAAAAGTAACATTTGTCTGCAACCTCATTGTACAAATGATTTTCTCCTCTCCCGTATTCAAAACAATGTAGAATTACAAAATATCCTGCTTCCTTAAGCGCTTTGCAACGATAATAAATATCGATTACAGCTCCGTAATCGGGGGGGAAAGGCACATCTAGTGAAACGATATGAATACGTTTTTTCAATTTATTTTTGGATAAAAATCAGTTAATTTTTGCGATTCAATCTCCCAATTTTCTTTTTCGGCTGCACGTTTACAGTTTTCAGTCCATCGGTTCAGAAGATTGGAATCATTCAGCATACCTTTTACTTGATTAGCTAAATTCTGTGCTGTAAAATCGGTTACAATTGCTCCAATGTCATAGTGTTTCACTACTGCAGATACCTCAACAACATTCGAACATAAAATTGGTGTAAAAGTATGAATGTAATCAAACACTTTATTGGGCAATGAAAACAGATAATTTGGATTGGTTGGTTGATCAAAGCTTAATCCTAAAGTGGCATAGTGCGTGTATTGAAGCAATTCTGCATACGGTTTTTTATCAAAAAACAGCACATAATCTTCCCATTTCTGAGCGGCTACCAGCTCTTTCATTTGCGGAATCACATCTCCATCTCCAACAATTAATAAAACGGTATTCTCAAGTAATGGCATCATTCGAATTGCTTCTTCAACACCTCGGTCAATATTCAGCCCGGCACCCTGCATAATCAGTAAGTTTTTATTATCCGGTATTCCTAGATCGAGTTTTGATTTGATTTGATTATTATTTACACGCAGAGAAACATTGCGGATGACTTTTATGGGTACGTGGTATTTTTCAGTATATTTTTTGGCAATACTTTCATTAACTGTTGAAATAAATTTCAATTTAGGAAAAATGCGTTTCTCAATTTGTTCCCAGATTGCTTGTATTTTTGGTCGGTTAATTAACTCAGGAACTTCTGTGAAATATTCATGCGAATCGTAAATTAACTTTCTTCCATATAGTTTGCTTACTAAGTAGTTTGGCAACAGTGTATCCAAATCGTTTGAAACATGGATAGATGCTTTGTGGGTGAGCAAATAAAAAAATAAGCGCATGTTATACCACGCATAAAACAGAGCTCCTTTTTGGAAAATCATGGGAAAACGATATGTTTTGTAAGGTCGATTTTCCATGGGTAAACTTTTTTTGTGGATTCTCCCAATCAAAACAACTTCATACCCTTGTTGCTGAATAAATAAACATACTTTGTGAACGCGTTGATCAGTATTTAAATCATTGATAACACTGACCAAAACTTTTTGCTTGCCTTTATCCAATGCATTCAAAGGTTATAATTTCACAATTTTTTTAATAGCTAGAGAAGTGCCATTTGCAATTCTTATTTGATAGCTTCCAGCACGTAAATTTGCTAAATCTAACTCAACAACATCAGAAATTACATCTGAATAGGTATAAACAATTTTTCCTGTAAGATCTAATATATCTATAGAGATATTGTCTTTTGCCACTGCAGATAAGTCAATTTTAACTTGATCTTGTGTTGGATTTGGATAGATATTTGCTGCAATCAAAGGGTTAGCATCTATGCTTGCTTGGGTAGCAACAATACTGATGTTGTAATCTTCAACTTCTCCAAAAGAAGAAGTACCACAAGGATTTATCGGACCATCTCCACCTGCACCATTATAAACCATTCGTACGCGTAATTTTACTGTTCCAGTGATTGCATTAAGCGGTACGGTAAAATCCCATTGCAGTGTACTTCCACTTTGAATGGAAACAAATGCAACTTGCTCACCCGCATCTGCAAAACTTAGATTTCCGTTAAAATCTATCCAAGCAGCAATTTCATCACCCGTGTATGCTGTGCCCGGAGTTTGAGCCTGTATTTGTGGAATAATTGAAATAGAATAGGTGTTCCCTTTAACCAACGTGGCTGTTTGATTGTAGCTTGTGTAGTTATTGCACGCAGATACGTTATTTATGCTTTCAAGAACAACTTGCTGAATAAACTCATCACATCCTGTAGAAGTAGCAACACAAGGTGTTGTAGCAGCTGTAACTTGAATGTAGTTTGTTTTTGTGAGTGGCGTAGAGCTTCCTGCTGAATTTGTTACAGTTAATGTCACAGTATAAAGACCAGCTACATTGAATTGAACTTGCGGATTTTGAGAGTTTGCGTTGGTAGTGTTAATATAACTCCAACCTGTTGCAGGTGTAATAGACCAAGCCCAAGATGTAGGATTTCCTGTTGATTGATCTGTAAATTGTGAGGTTCCAGAGATTGGCAAAGAAGTAGGATTTGCTACAAACTGAGCAACAGGGATGTTTACGGTAGCACACGGTGCTGCAATTCCAGCAATATTAGTAGCTCCGGTATTGTTTGGATCTAACCAAGGCTTTAATTGTGCATTACTTGTTGTTCCACATTGATCCCAGTTTAAGTACATTTTCCCATATTCATCACGCACTCCCGGACCTGTACCTGCTCCAGCTCCATTCACAGTACAGGCTGATCCACCACCGGATAATTGTCCAATAATTTGTCCATTTTGATTAAATAGAGGTGAGCCAGATGAACCACCTTCTGTTACTCCATATCCATTTGTAGTCGCCGTCCACAGTACACCCCAATGTGAATTTGGAGTACCACCATTGAAATCTGAATGAATTACAGCGCTCGTGTATGTTGATATTTTTTTTGCACTTCCAGCAGGATGATGAATACCTACACCACTTGTAGCAGCATTGTTTGTCCTGTTCCATCCTGCGTAATAGACATTGTATGAAGAAGGAGGTTGTGAGTTTAATTCCACAAGGTAAAAATCGGAACCAGCCACTTCGTAAGCTGATGGAGGGTTGTTAAGCGTTCCGTTTCCAGATGAAGCTCTCACTTGCCCACCTGTCATTGTACTTGAGCCTTTTCCAGGGTCACTTTGGTTGCCACTTCCTGTAGAACAAGTAGATTTTTGATATTTCCAATACCATACCCATGATGCAATACTTGAACCTGCAGTTCTTTCTCCACAATGCCAAGCAGTTAAAATATAAGGCTTACAATCATTTGCAGTGTTGTTGATTGTAGAAGCAGAACATACATAAGTCGAAGAACTTTGGTTAAATGTATAATGCACAACAGATTTTATTTGATTTGCCCAATTTGCTCCTTCCGAACAAGCAACGTCTACTTCACAATTTTCTGCCTTTTCAACACTTTCATTACTGTATGCAGAAAGATGGTTATCAACTCCTCTGTAGAAATATGAAATTTCATTAACATGAAAAGTAGGTTCTTCATTTACCCATGACTCAGCTTGGTATTCCAAAAAAAGTTTTTCACCTTGTACCATTTCCATGGCTTGAAAACCATCTGTTTGTGAAGTAAAAGCTCCAACTACTTGTTTTCCGTTCTCATTATATGCGAACAATTTCGCACCTGCGGGTATTTGTACTTCGGAATCAAAATACAAGCCCAAAGCTTTGGCATTTTTTGCTTGAATTGTTAGTCTCCACACTCGTTTCCCATTTGCAAGCGTTTCCCATGTACCTTGATTGTTCATTTGAATAGATACAGGAATTAGAAGTCCAACACGATAAGGACCTGTTGGGTCATTTTGTATATCTTCAATTTTTGCTGCTGCAACATTTGGGGTTGGTAGCAGATAGGTTTGAGGAACATATCTAAAAATTGCTTTTTGCGTAGATGGAATCTTTTGAAGTGACAAAGGAGAGCCACCTTCGTTTATTTGGGAATAAGAAGAAAACGAGATAATAAATACAGCAACTGAAGAGATGATAGATTTTAGTAACATGTTTATTTGTAAGAAATAGTTTTCTCAAATTTACATTCTTTTAACAGAAAAAATCGGAATATTGTACATTTTTTAATGAAGTTTGGAACAATGAATCGCATATTGGTAGTTGAAGATGAACCCAAATTAGCTGAAATCATTCAGTTTAACCTCGAATTAGAAGGGTATCAGGTAACTGCTGTTTCGAATGGAAAAGAAGCAGTTGCTTTGAAAGATAAAATGGAAGATTTTGACCTTGTAGTGTTGGATGTTATGCTACCTGAGGTAAGTGGACTGGATATCTGCAGAACGTATAGAACCGTATCTCAAGTTCCAATACTTTTTGTTTCAGCAAAAGGGAACACAATTGACCGCGTTGCAGGGTTAAAAGCAGGAGGAAATGATTACCTTCCAAAGCCTTTTGATTTAGAGGAATTTTTATTGCGCTGCGCTTCTCTTATTCAATTTAGCCAAAAGTCTACTGTTCAAATTGATCAATTCAAAATTGGTCCATATACTGTAAATTTATTATCTTATGAAATTACTCACGATAAAGGTGAAGTGTTTGAGCTTACAAAGCGTGAAATGGAAATATTGAATTTATTTTATAAACACAAGAATGAAGTTGTTTCACGTGATGAAATCTTGAATTTATGGTCTAATAATGATCAGTTTCCAACATCCAGAACCATCGACAATTTTATTCTGACTTTCAGAAAAATTTTTGAAAAAGATCCAAAAAATCCAGTGTATTTCCATTCAATTAGGGGTGTTGGGTATAAACTTACAATACCGGATTAATGCTTATTTTTGCAATATGACGCATACATTGGATAAAGAAAAGCTAGCAGAAAAATCATTGAGATACGACAAAGCTTATTTGAGAATGGCTCAAACTTGGGGAGAATTATCGCATTGCAACCGTAAAAAAGTAGGAGCGTTGATTGTGCGCGATGGAAGAATTATTTCTGATGGTTACAACGGCACTCCAGCTGGTTTTCCGAACTGTTGCGAAGATGAAGAAGGGAATACACATTGGTTTGTTTTACATGCAGAAGCCAATGCAATATTAAAAGTGGCAAGGTCAACTAACGATTGCAATGACGCAACCTTATACATTACACTTTCACCTTGTAAAGATTGTAGTAAATTGGTTCTGCAAGCAGGAATAAAGCGCGTTGTATATGGAAATGAATACAAAGATAAATCTGGAGTAGAGTTCTTATTAAATGCAGGAGTAGAAGTAGTACACATAGCGAATTATACACATGAATAACAATAGCAAATACCTTATTCCTTTCCTATTAATGGTTTTCTTGACTATTGGGTTATTTTTAGGAACACGGCTGAATCAAAAAAACATTCAGCCTGAATATTCCAAGTACTCAAAAATGCAGGAAATAATAAATTTATTGGATAAGGAATATGTAGATACAATTCAATCTAAGAAACTGTTTGAAGAAACCATTTCAGACATGTTGCACAAATTAGACCCCCACTCAAATTACATTCCGGCAGAAGATTTGAAAGCTGTAAATGAACAAATAGATGGAAAATTTGGAGGCGTGGGAATACGTTTTGCGATCATTCGAGATACACTATGTGTAACCAACGTAGTCCCAAATTCTCCTTCAAATAAAGTGGGGATAAAAGCTGGAGATAAAATCATTTCAATTCAAGGGAAAAGCATTGCAAGCAAGAAATTAAAGAGCACAGAAGTACAAGCAAAATTAAAAGGTGACCCTGGAACTCAGGTAAAAGTTGAGGTGTTTCGAAATAATAAAAAAATCACAAAAGTTATTGAAAGAGGAATAATTCCTATTGGTTCTATTGCCTGTGCTGAAATGCTGGGAGATGACATAGGGTACATTCGCTTAGAAACATTTTCAGTTACCAGTGCTGCAGAATTTGAGTTAGCTGCTAATAAATTATTATTAAAAGGCATGAAGAAACTCATTTTTGATTTACGAGACAACGGAGGTGGAGTGTTGAGTGGAGCAGTTCAGATTGCAGATGAATTTTTGCCTGTTGGAAGAAAAATTTTAATGGTTAAAGGAAAGCGCTATGAAAACACAAATTATTTTGCAAAATCAGGCGGATTACTAGAAAACATTCAGTTGGCTGTTTTGATAAATGAAAATTCTGCTTCAGCATCAGAAATTTTAGCAGGAGCTATTCAGGACAATGACAGAGGAGTTGTTATCGGGCGTAGGTCATTCGGTAAAGGCTTGGTTCAACAAGATTTTTCATTAACTGATAAAAGTGACGTTCGATTGACTGTGGCAAGGTATTATACGCCTTCTGGCAGAAGTATTCAAAAGCCATTTGGTAAAAGCTATGAAGATTATTATCATAGATCTGAGGATGAAGGGGAATTCTTTAAACCTGATTCAACCAAATTTAAAGATGCAAAAAAGTTTAAAACTAGAAAAGGAAGAACAGTGTTTGAAGGCGGTGGAATTATGCCGGATATATTTGTTCCTTTAGACACTTCCAATTCTACAATGTATTATATTTCACTTCGGTATTCCGGAGCATTTCAACAAGCAGCCTTTGATTTTGTAGCTAACAAAAGAAATAAATGGAGTTCAATTGCTCATTTCATAGCCTCTTATCAGGTGAGTGATAAAGACTTGAAATTTTTAACCGATTTTGCTCAGCACGAAATGAAAATCCCATTTGATAAACAAGAATTCATTAGAAGTAAAAGTTTAATAGCACTTATCTACAAAGCAGAGATTGCGCGACAACTTTTTATTGAAGATGGGTATTTCATGGTGCTGGCAGCCACAAATGATGAGGTTCGGAAGGCTTTCTCAACGCTCAGGAAAGGAGTCCCAGTAAATTAGTTACATAATGGATCTACACATTAATTTTCTTACTTGAAAATGACAACTCTCGACTACTCATTTTTTCATTACATGCATGCTCATTTTCAGCTTCCTCTTAATGAAGTAAATAGAAGTGAATTTTTATCCTTGTGTGAAAAACGAGAAGTGAATAGCGATGAAATAGAAGTCTTGTTCGAACTGTTCAAAGACCCTAAAACTGTGGTTTTTATTGGATGGATAAATTCGGATTTGGTATTAAAAAATGTGTTGTTGAAACTCAATATCACTCAAAAATTCAGTGATACAAACAAGTGGAATGAACATGCCTTGTTCCATGAATTTCAAAAATTCATCTCTCCTTTTTTGTCCACTATATTAACAAGTAATTTAAAGCAAAAAGGGCTTAATATTAGTGTGGAAGCATTAAGTTTCAACTTGTTATTATGTCCAGATGAACAGCGTAGAATACAGGATCAAATCTCATCGCTCTTATTAGAAAATTTAGAAGACCATAGTGCAAAGGTTGTTGGTCTAAAAAGTGAGGGTGAATTACACCATTTCACACAAGCTTTTTTCACGAATAAGAAAATTGAAACATTGAGTTTATTGGATAATGAGCATTATCAAATAAAAAGAAAAATTCTTGATTTTTTTATTAATTTATCTAAACATCCCAAGAGTTCAACTCGATTTGCAGCCTTTCTAGTACAAACTTTACTTCAAATAAATCTTTCTAAAGAGCATACATCACAACTCGTTGAATTCAATCAATCACTTAAATCAGGGAAATTCCATGTTGAAAAAACAAAGAAGCCGTGGGGGAAATTTTTAGCATTTTTGTTGATTGGAATTGCCATAACTACGCTCGTAATTACGCTTTTTTTATACACGCCCCAACCTAAAACCACGATTGAACAAGACCAAACTGCATTTATGCAACTGAATTCTATTGAGAGAAAACAGTTAGATTCATTGTTTGAAAACACGAAGAAAAAACAAAAACAACAGTTTCAATCAATTGATAATGATATGCCCTTTGTTGGCGAAGAGTTAACGCATGCCACAACTTTTGAAAACAATGAAATTGAGTTTTTAATCAATACATGGAAAGCAAGCGACACAACAACTCAAATTGCTAAATTCAGCAAAAGCGATAATTATTCAATGAATTATCCGCATTCAAAAATACTAAGCAGCAAGGCCGGAAACAACACAGTTATTTTTCTAAACACAAGCAAAAGCATGGTTTTGATTATTGTTTACAGAAACAAAGAAAAGCAATGGCACTCCAAATATGTGCCCGCTTCTCAATCTACTACATGGAGAATGTCAACCGAGGACTTTATGTTTGTTTTACCTGGTAACAAAGTGAATCAAAACCAGAAGTTTGGAGACTTACCATTTAAAGAAGTCAATTCGAGTTTTTATGAGAATCTCACAAGGCATTATCGTTTTGCAAAAGATATTAAATCTATAAAGTTAGTCTGGAAAGAAGAGAGCAACACTTTTTACCTAGTAGATTTATCAAGCACCCTAATAGTTGAACACTAAAAAAGAAGCTGCTCAACCAGAACAGCTTCCTAAACGCTAACTAAACCTAAACTACTACTTATATTTCCATAACGCATATTCGTATTCTGTATTACACGAGTTTGTTGATATTAACGTCTTTTAACTGTTAACCTAAATTCAGCACTTTAGAAGTTTTTGCAAAATAACTGTCAATTTCATCTTCATTTTTTTGGAATGTAATCATCTTTTTTCTTAAATTAAATAAGAAACATGAATTATGGGATTAATAAAACCAAATGATTACACCTTTAAAGAAGTACATTTTGCTGATATTGCAAATGCTTTTTCACACCCGGCCAGAAATCGAATTGTTGAAATGCTGCAGAATGTGGAACAGCTAAAACAAGTGCAATTACCTGAGATATTACGATTAAGTAAAGCATCTGTATGTAGACATTTGAATAGTCTTCGAAAAGCAGAGTTGTTGGATAATGAATATTTTATTCATTATGAATTGTTGAGGTTGAATATGAAAACTGTTGAGAAGTTCCAAAATCAGCTTAAAAAACTTGTTGAAAGCCAGTTAAACACTGGGCTGTAACTAATATCGCGAATTCAGGTACAAAAGGGTGCTTTTTTACAAAATGAAAACGGATTTCCCTCCTTATGTGAATAAGTATTTCTCATCTTGTGAATAACTCACTTTTTTTCAATTAAAAAAAAGTTACTTTTGTGCGATTTTCAAAAACATACTACCATGTCGCAAGAAAAAACAAGATATTCTGACAGTGAGTTAGAAGAGTTTCGTCAACTTATCAATGATAAATTGAAAGAGGCAAATGATGACTATGAGATGTTAAAATCTTCTTTGTCGAATGACAATCACGGAACAGATGATACTGGAAGAACATTTAATATGATGGAAGACGGGTCTGAAACGTTATCAAGAGAAGAGGTTGCTCAATTGGCGGTACGTCAAGAAAAATTTATCGAAAATTTGAAAAACGCTTTGATGCGTATTGAAAATAAAACATACGGCGTGTGTAGAGTAACAGGTAAATTAATCCAAAAAGAAAGATTGAGATTGGTTCCTCATGCAACCTTGAGTATTGAAGCTAAAAATATGCAAAACAAATAAGTTGAAAAAACAACTTTATATCGTTGGAATTGCGGTTTTTCTGATTTTACTTATAGATCAGATTTTCAAGGTTTGGATTAAAACATCGTTTAATTATTACGACGCTCCCATTGACGTTTTTGGATCTTGGTTTAGATTAATTTACATCGAAAATCAAGGGATGGCCTTTGGAACAACACTTGGTTCTTCTGTCTGGGCGAAACTGTTTCTAAGTATTTTTAGAATTGCTGCTTGTGTAGGTATCGTTTATTATTTCATAAAACAATGGCGTGCTGGCGTGCGCACAGAATTTCTTTTTGCTATTGGTTTGGTATTTGCTGGAGCATTTGGGAATTTAATTGATTCTATGTTTTATGATTTCATTTTTAAATACGACCCTTGCATTCCCTTTAATCACCTTGAAGGTTCTGGTATAGTCTCTGATTGTGGTGTTTGGGGTAAAATAGAAACACGTAACACTGGGTTTCTTTTTGGAAATGTTGTTGATATGTTTCAATTTAATGTAGAATGGCCATCTTGGGTTCCTTGGTACGATAAAGAAGGAGATAATCAAATTTTCCCCGCGATTTGGAATGTTGCTGATGCTTCAATCAGTGTTGGAATTATTTTCATGCTAATCCGCCAAAAAACGTTTTTCCCAAAGAAAAGCAGCAAAACACAAAGCAATAACTCTTCTCAGGATAGCATTGAAAAAACTGAACCTGAAGAAAATCCCAATACAGAAAATTAAGATTGTTGTTCAACAATTATTTTTTTAATGGGATTTCTATTTTTAATAAAATGTTGTGCATTTTATGTCAAGTTTATCTTTACTTTTACAGCTACTTTTTTTGAAAACTAGTTATTCACACCATGGGGTTATCTGATAGGTACACAATACGGAATGAAGCAAGTGAAGGCTTGTTGGAGTTGTTGTCGCAAACAACCTTAGGCACGAACAATCTTCGGTACAAACATTTAGATACACCAACCCGTATAAAAGAAGCCGATAATCCGCTCTTTATTTCTTTAGAAAGAGATGGGAAAGTGCAGGGTAATATTACGCTTTGCAATAGACAAAAACAATGGTATGTACGCTATTTTGCATTTGCCCATCAAAAACAAGCTTCTAAAAATGCCAATCGAATTCAAAAAACAAATTCACGTCTTAAACAAGAAATGGCAAGTTTTTTTGACGAGATCTTTAATGGTAAATTTGGTGAGGCGCCGGAATCATTCTATGCATTTATTGACCCCGCAAATGAACGCAGTAAATGGATGTCTGAACTTTTCGGATTTAGAACAGAAACGCAACTAATTTCACAGTCGTTTAGTAGAACAAAGCCTCAAATTAATCCCCAAGTGCGTTTGTTGGAAGACCAAACAATAATAAATAAAATACTAGAAAACATCAAAGCCAACCATGCTTATTACGTTGAAGCACATGCAAAACGAGGTCCTTTTTATGCCTATTTTGATGAAAACAATCAAGTAAAAGCAATGGTGAAAGTTACGCGAGTAAACTGGGTAATTGAGCGTTTATCTGGTTTTTTTGGAGGTGTAATGGTAAAATTTATTCCGTTTATCCCGAAAATCAGAAAAATAGTTAAGCCTAAAAATCATCGTTTTTTAGTGGCTGAATCTGTTTGGATGCCAGAAAAAAATTCTCAAATATTATCGGATTTATTCGAAGGTGTTTTAGCAGTTGAAAATAGAAACATGTTGATGTGGTTTGTAGATAGAAGAGAGCCTGTTTGGCGTGAAAACAGACAGTTAATCAATTGGGGTTTGTATCATAAGCTGGTTCCTTTGCAAGTTGTTGACGTGGTTGTTTTGCGTCAAAACCCCTTAATGAAAGATGAATTGAGACGAAAACCTATTTTCGTTGCAGGATGGGATTTGGTATAAGTGCATATTATTTCTATCCATTTTTTTGTCTTCTTTCAAACAAACACTAACTTTGCTCGTTAGAGTCTTTATATGCATACATTCAAAGAAGGTGAATTATTAAGTCAAATTCAGTTCCCACAAGATTTGCGGGCTAAAATGACAGTTGAACAACTTCCACAAGTTGCCAATGAATTGCGCCAATACATTGTGGATGTAATCTCTGAAATTGGCAATTCGCATTTTGGAGCTAGCTTAGGTGTTGTTGAACTTACCGTAGCCTTGCATTATGTGTTTAATACTCCAGACGATCAATTGGTTTGGGATGTTGGACATCAAGCGTATGGCCATAAAATCCTTACCGGAAGGAAAGACCGATTCTATACTAATAGAACCTTTAATGGTATTTCGGGATTTCCAAATAGATCTGAAAGTGAATTTGACACTTTTGGCGTAGGGCATTCATCTACTTCAATATCTGCTGCACTTGGTATGGCAGTGGCAAACCGCTATAAAAACGAAAAGAACAAACACCATATTGCAGTAATTGGAGATGGAGCAATGACTGCTGGATTGGCTTTTGAAGGCATGAATCACGCTGGTTTCGAAAAGGATGTAAATTTGTTAGTTGTTCTTAACGACAATTGCATGTCAATCGATCCAAATGTAGGTGCCTTAAAAGAATATTTAACAGATATTACAACCTCTCATACGTATAACAAAGTAAAGGATGAGGTTTGGAAAATGTTGGGAAAAGTCAGTAAATTTGGCCCTGACGCTCAGTCTATAGTTTCCAAAATATCTCAATCTCTAAAAGGTTCTATCTTAAAGCAAAGCAACCTTTTTGAAGCATTAAATTTCCGCTATTTTGGTCCTGTTGATGGGCATGATGCTATTGGATTAGCAAAAGTACTTGCAGATTTGAAGGATATTCCAGGTCCAAAAATTTTACATTGCATTACTCGAAAAGGTGCTGGTTACAAGTATTCTGAAGAAGGAAACCCCACCAAATGGCATGCTCCCGGAATATTCAATAAAGAAACAGGAGAAATTGTGAAAATTGTTCCAAAATCTCCCCAACCGCC
Organism: Fluviicola sp.; assembly: GCA_039810825.1. Classification (GTDB taxonomy): domain Bacteria; phylum Bacteroidota; class Bacteroidia; order Flavobacteriales_D; family Crocinitomicaceae; genus Fluviicola. The sequence continues at coordinate 12,624 of JBDHXR010000022.1, read as the reverse complement.
AAAATACCAAGACGTGTTTGGACATACGATAGTTGAATTGGCTGAGCTTAATGATAAAATAATGGGTGTTACTCCTGCTATGCCTAGTGGTTGTTCTTTAAATATCATGATGGAAGCAATGCCAGATAGAGCGTTTGATGTTGGTATTGCTGAACAACATGCAGTTACTTTTTCTGCTGGTTTAGCAACTCAAGGCCTGATTCCTTATTGCAATATTTACTCATCTTTTATGCAACGAGCATACGACCAAGTCTTGCACGATGTGGCATTGCAAAATCTTCAAGTTGTTTTCTGTTTAGATAGAGGCGGTTTGGTAGGGGCAGATGGGCCAACGCATCACGGAGCTTATGATATTGCCTATATGCGTAGCATTCCAAATATGATTGTTTCTGCTCCAATGAATGAAAGTGAGTTACGTAACCTGATGTTCACTGCTCAACAAACAAATCATGGTCCATTTTCAATTCGCTATCCTCGTGGAAATGGAGTGCTGACAGATTGGAAAACTCCAATGAAAACAATAGCAATTGGCACAGGAAGAAAAGTGATGAATGGCGATGATGTTGCTATATTGACTCTTGGACATGTCGGGAATTTTGCACTAGAGGCTATAGAGTCGCTGAAATCCTCAAATGCATCAATTGCATTGTATGATATGCGATTTGCAAAACCAATAGATGAAGCTATGTTGCATGAAGTTTTCAGTAAATTTAGTAAGGTGATTACCGTAGAAGATGGGTGCGTAGTTGGTGGTTTTGGCTCTGCAGTTCTTGAGTTTATGGTAGATAACAATTACCATTCTCAAGTTGTTCGTATGGGAATTCCAGATAAATACATCACTCACGGCACTCCTGCAGAACTACATGCATTGTGCGGATTTGATGCACAAGGTATTGAACGAAAAGTAAGAGATTTACTTCAATTAGACGAAACAACAACTACGAATAACGCTGTAGGATAGCCTGCATTTATCCTTTAATTTCTCAAATTCTTTGTTATTTTTGCACCAAGAAATACAAAGATGAAACGTATCAAAATTGCAACTTTATTAGCAACTCCAAAGGTTGGAGAACAATACTTAGTGAAAGGATGGGTAAAAGCTTTTCGTAGTAATCGATTTATTCAGCTAAACGATGGCTCTACCATTAATAACCTTCAAGCAGTTGTTGATTTTGATAAGTTTGAAGAATCTATACTAAAAAAAATCACAACGGCTGCTGCTGTAGCAATTACAGGGATTTTGATTCAATCCGAGGGAAGTGGACAAGCTGTTGAATTACAAGTCTCGGATATCCAGATTCTTGGAGAAGCCCATCCAGATGATGTACAACAAACTGTAATGCAGCCCAAAAAGCACAGTTTAGAATTTTTAAGAGATCAAGCTCATTTGAGATTTAGAACAAACTTATTTGGAGCGGTTTTCAGAGTGCGCCATGCTGTGGCATATTCGATTCATAAGTTCTTTAACGATAAAGGGTTTTATTACATTCACACTCCAATTATTACGGGCTCTGATGCGGAAGGTGCCGGTGAGATGTTTCGCGTTACCAACCTCGATGCAAAGAATCCACCACTAAACGAAAATGGTGAAGTTGATTTTTCTCAAGATTTCTTCGGAAAACAAGTAAATCTTACTGTCTCTGGGCAGTTAGAGGCAGAACTTGCGGCGTTGGCTTTAGGCCAAGTTTATACATTTGGACCAACTTTTCGTGCAGAAAATTCAAATACTTCTCGCCACTTGGCAGAATTTTGGATGATTGAACCAGAAGTCGCTTTCAATGAATTGACAGAAAACATGGATTTGGCAGAAGAAATGCTGAAATATATTTGTTCTTATGTGATGGAACATTGCACAGACGACCTTAAATTCTTAAATGATCGTGAAGCTACCGAGCAACAGTCTAAGCCGCAAAATGAACGCAATGAATTGGGGTTAATTGAACGATTAAACTTTGTGATTCAAAATGATTTCAAGCGAATTACCTATACTGAAGCGGTAGAAGTTTTGATGAATTCAAACCATTACAAGAAAAAGAAATTTAAATACGATGTTGCTTGGGGAACAGATTTGCAATCTGAACATGAGCGTTATTTAGTTGAAAAAGAATACAATCGCCCTGTAATTATCACAGATTATCCTGCTTCATTCAAAGCATTCTATATGCGTGCAAACGACAATTGTGAACCAGGAAAAGAAACAGTTGCTGCTATGGATATTCTTTTTCCGGGCATTGGAGAAATGGTTGGTGGATCACAAAGAGAGGAACGCTTGGATGTGTTGAAAAAGAAATGTGCTGATTTCGGCATTCACGAACAAGACTTATGGTGGTACTTAGATACACGAAAATTTGGTTCTGTTCCACATGCTGGCTTCGGATTAGGATTTGAACGGATGGTGATGTTTGTTACAGGAATGACAAATATTCGCGATGTAATTCCTTTTCCTCGCACTCCAAATAATGCTGAATTTTAGAATCACTGCTTTACGCGAAAGGTTTCTCAATTGTATATTTCACTTTGCTAAACCTTGAAAATTTCTCAAATTTCTACTGAAAATCTCGTATTTTTGAAGTATATTGGTAATCAATACGCTCAGTAAACCATATCGGTTTACTTGTAAGTATAAATGTAAATAATGGAAAGATGGCTCTAAGACAACAACTTTCACAAAAATTAGAACAAAGACTTTCGCCCCAACAAATTCAATTAATGAAATTGTTGCAAGTTCCAACTATGGAGCTCGACCAACGGATCAAACAAGAATTGGAAGAAAACCCTGCGTTGGAAGAAGGCGACGAAATTGAAGATGATTTTGAAAATGATGTTGATGATAGCGAATCAAATGATGATAACGATTTCGATGATGATGATTTTGATATCAGCGAATATTTTGATGATGACACACCAGATTACAAAACGCAAGTAAACAACAAAAGTAAAGACGATGAAGAACGAAGTGTTCCTCTTTCTGTAGATGTTTCGTTTCAAGATAAATTGATGGAGCAACTTCAATTGTTGGACCTAGACGATACGCAATTTATTATTGCTGACACTTTGGTTGGAAACCTAGATGAATCAGGCTACTTAAACCGTGAATTGGATGCTATTGTTGATGACTTAGCTTTTTCTTCAAATGTTATAGTTTCTGAAAAGGAAGTAGAAGCTGTATTAAAAGTTATTCAAGATTTAGACCCGGCTGGAATAGGTGCACGTGATTTAAGAGAGTGTTTGATTCTGCAAATTGAACGTATTCAAGCAGGAAACATTACACTTTTTACAGCGCGTAAAATATTAGAAGATCATTTTGAAGAATTTACTAAAAAGCATTACGATAGAATTCAGAAGAAACTAGAAATTGAGGATATAGATTTAAAAGAAGCTATTGATGCCATTATTCGACTTAATCCAAAACCGGGAGGTTCATTGAAAGACAATTCAAAAAATGTACAACAGGTTATTCCTGATTTTATGATTTATGAATTTGATGGCAAACTTGAACTCTCTATTAATGGCAGAAATACTCCTGATTTAAAGGTTTCTAAAGATTATGAACAGTTGTTGCGAAGCTATTCGGAAGGTGCAAAAACATCAAAAGCCGATAAAGAAGCAGTTACTTTTGTGAAAACAAAATTGGACGGAGCAAAGTGGTTTATTGATGCAATTAAGCAAAGACAGCAAACTTTGTACACAACGATGCACGCCATTATGATGTATCAATACGATTTTTTTATGACTGGCGACGAAACCTCTATGAAGCCGATGATATTAAAAGACATTGCTGAAATTGTAGGCCTTGATATCTCAACAATATCCAGAGTAGCAAATTCAAAATATGTGCAAACAAGTTATGGTGTTTATTCATTAAAATACTTTTTTTCTGAATCACTCTCAACTGATTCAGGAGAAGAAGTATCTACGCGTGAAGTGAAAAAAATTCTTTCTGAAGCAGTTGAATCAGAGAATAAAAAGAAACCTTTAACAGATGAGTATCTAGCTAAGTTATTAAATGATAAAGGGTACAATATTGCTCGTAGAACAATTGCAAAGTACAGGGAGCAGTTAAATATTCCTGTTGCACGCTTAAGAAAAGAATTGTAATGAATGTTTTTGCAAAGCTTATTTCTTGGGCTTTTATCCCCTTGCTGGCTCCTATTTACGCTTTGCTTATTGTTATGTATTCGCCAAGCTTAACAAAAGAATTTTATCAAGAGAATTCTCTTTTTATTTTACCTCAAGAAGCTAAGCAAATAATTCTTTATTTATTTGGAGCCTTTTCATTCTTAGCTCCAGCTCTTACTATTTTATTTCTGCAAACGCAAGGTAGGTTAAGCTCTGTGATGATGGAAGAAAGAAAAGAACGATTCTTGCCATCTGTGCTAGTTGTAATTTATGCTATTTCCTTATTTATTCTGCTTATGATGAAAGTTCCCGGTACCTTGCCAGGGGCACGGTTCTTATACGGACTTTCTTTAGGGTCATTGCTTGCTGTTACGCTTGCTACTTTTCTTACGTTCAGATGGAAAGTGTCATTGCATAGCACTGGAATGGGGATATTATCAGCTTTTTTGTTTTGTTACAATACACAAATGTTATTGTTTAATATTGTTCCGCTAATTACCGTGTTCATTCTTTCTGGTTTAGTAATGTCTGCCCGGATGTATCTGAAACTCCACACACTTCCTCAACTGCTTATTGGTTATCTTATTGGGTTTATTTCTACTTCGATTGGTGTATTTTATTTTTTATTTTTTTGGAAATGAAGGTTCAAGTGTTTACAGCAAATCCAATCCAACAAAACGGATTGGTTGTTTTCAACGAGCAGAAAGATGCAGTTATTATTGATCCTGCATGTTATGAGAATTTTGAAAAACAGGCTCTTTTGGATTTTATTCACGAAAATCAATTACATGTTCATGCAGTATTAAATACGCATTGCCATATCGATCATGTGATGGGTAATGCCTTTTGTGTCGATCATTTCAAAGTTCCACTTTTGGCACACAAAGAAGAGTTGTTTACCTTAAGCTTTGCAGAACGCTCTGCTAAAATGTATGGTCTTGATAAGTATGTTCCCTCACCTGAGCCAACTCAATTTATTGAAGACAATCAAGTGCTCACATTTGGTTCACTTGTTTTCCATGTGATATTTGGACCAGGTCATTCAATTGGGCATGTGGCATTTTATGCGAAAGAATCAAACAAGCTGTTTGGTGGAGATATACTTTTTAAAGGAAGTTTTGGAAGAGTTGATTTACCCGGCGGTTCTATTGATATATTGAAAGACACCATTTTTAACCGTATTTTCACATTACCCGATAATACAATTGTGTATCCCGGACATGGACCGACTACCACAATTGGTGAAGAAAAAATATCAAACTACATTTTGAATTTCTGATTAATCGTTAATTTTTTGTTATTTTTAGCAAGCAATAAGCTGTTTATTCTACAACAATTAACTCTTTATGAATTCAAATAAAAAACACCCAAAAGCATTACCGTATTTATTCCTTTCAGAAATGTGGGAACGTTTTGGTTATTATTTAATGATCGGAATTTTTACATTCTATTTGAAAGATGCAGTACATGGTTTTGGAATGAATGAGGCTGAATCTTCAGATCTATATGGAACATTCATTGCCTTCGTTTTTCTTACTCCATTTCTTGGTGGGTTATTAGCAGATAGAGTGTTGGGCTATCGCAATTCAATTACGATAGGTGGAATATTAATGGGAACAGGTTACTGTTTAATGTCTATCCACAACCTTTCAATGTTATATGTTTCAATGTTCTTAATTATCTTGGGAAATGGGTTTTTTAAACCAAATATCTCAACATTATTGGGGAATGTGTATAATGAAGATAGGTATAAAGAATTGAAAGATTCGGGGTACAATATTTTTTACATGGGAATAAACATTGGGGCTTTTGTGTGTAATTTCTTTGGTGCAGCTTTATACAATCTTTATGGTTGGTGGGCAGCGTTTTTAGCTGCAGGTGTAGGGATGTTTATTGGCGTGATTATATTCTGGCTGGGGACAAAGCATTTTAAACATGCAGATGTGATTAAACCGACCACAAAAAACGACATGCCTCTTTTGAAAATATTTGGTGTCATTCTACTTCCAGCTATATGTTTTGGGTTAATAGGATACATGTTACCATCACCACTAGTAGGAAGTAAAACTACGGATGCTTTTTTGTTTGGATGTATTCCAGTGGTATTTTTTTATGCGAGGTTGCTTATTAAATCCCCTCAAGAAGAGAAGAAACCCATTGCAGCAATGCTTGCAATTTTTGCTGTGGTAATTGCTTTTTGGGCTGTCTTTAAACAAAATGGCTCCACGCTTAATACGTGGGCAGATCGGTATACAGACAGAGAAATTCCTGTTTCTGTTCAGCCGATTATGAAAAGTTTGTATTTAATTGATACCATACCTTATCAAAAAGATTCTGTGGTAAAAATGGATAATCAGTTTCGTGTAACAGATAAGTCATTAAAAGAGTGGAATTATCCATCGTATTACAAAAATTTACCTTCTAACAAACATCCTAAAGAAGGGGAAGCTGTACATGCTTTTAATGCAAACTTGTTTCAGTCAGTGAATCCTTTCTGGGTGATTGTACTTACACCACTTATTGTTGCATTTTTTGGAGTTCTCCGCAAACGAGGAAAAGAACCTTCTACACCATCTAAAATTGCTTGGGGATTGGTGATTACTGCATTGTCTTGCTTGGTTATGGTAGGCGCAACTTACGCTGCAGAAAATGGAGCAGTAAAATCATCTGCTTGGTGGTTCATTTCTTCTTATGCAGTGGTAACAATCGGGGAATTATTTTTAAGTCCGATGGGGCTTTCATTGGTAAGTAAAATGAGCCCACCCAGATTGACAGCCTTGATGATGGGAGGATGGTTTTTAGCAACTTCTATTGGCAATAAGTTATCTGGAGTATTGAGTAGTTTATGGGATGGATATGAGCACAAAGCAAATTTTTTCTGGGTAAATTTTTTGTTATTAAGTGCAGCTGCGTTGTTACTGTTCCTTATGTTAAAGTGGTTAAACAAAATCTTTAAGGCACATACTGCAGGATAAAGATTTAAACACGAACTTTTTCTACCCAATTTGTCAATTCAATAAAGGCTTCAACACTGAGTCTTTCAGGTCTTAATTGCAGCATTGGATTTTCTTCATGCTCCTTAGGCAACAATGCTTTTATAGAATTGCGAATTGTATTTCGACGTTGATTAAAACTCATTTTCACCACTTGCTTGAATAACTTTTCATCACAGGGTAATTCTTTTCTTGAATTTCGTGTACAGCGAATAACACCCGATTTTACTTTAGGAGGTGGATCAAACACATGTTCATCAACAGTAAAGCAATACTCGATGTCATAGTAAGCTTGAAGTAAAACACTTAAAATTCCATAAGTTTTGGAACCGGGTTTTTCTGCTACCCTCTCTGCTACCTCTTTTTGAAACATTCCTGTAATTTCTGGAATCGAATCTTTGAAATCAATGCATTTGAAGAGTATTTGAGAAGAAATGTTGTAAGGAAAATTACCCACAACTGCAAAGGGTTTATCGCCTACAATTTCAGTTGGATTTACCCGTAAAAAATCACCAAATATTATGCGACCTTGTAGCTGAGAAAAGTGCTCTTTTAAATAAGCTATTGATTCCATATCCACATCCATAACATGCAAATCGGTTTCTTTATCTTGCAATAAATACTCGGTTAACGCCCCAGTACCTGGTCCAATTTCTATAACAGTTTTCACTCCTTGGTGGTGTTGAAACTGATTAGCAATTCGTTGACAAACAGATTTATCTTTTAAAAAATGTTGGCCAAGATGTTTTTTAGGTTTAACGTACATGTGTAAAATGCTGAATTACATTTAGAGTACTTCGAAATGCAGCAAATCTGCCTTCATAACGTTGTTTATGTTCTACTTGAAGTTTTGGCGCATGAATAGTTTGGTATTCATCCAAATGTTTATCACTGTATGCTAAGTATGTAATGGCATAAGTGCATCCACCCTCTTCCTCGTTATTCATTTTCGAAATTCTGCTTTCCAAAAAACAACCGGTAGCCATCACATCCGGAATATGTATAGCTTGCATCCAAGCTAACCAATCTGCTTCAATTGTTGGGTCTATGCTTACAGTTACGTTATAAATAATATGATTCATCAAAAGAAGCTTAAACCTTCATCCCTTTTACAATACGGTCTTTTCGTGTGATTTTCTGCATTTTTTTCATGCGTACTTGTAAAAAAGCACTGCTTCCACCCGTTCCTACTTTATACGTTTCGTTGCCATATTCCAACGTACCACCGTTATTCTTCCAATCTGCAACTAAATAGTATTTTCCACTGGTTTGGGTAACGCGCGTAGCAAAACGAATTACTTTTCCTGAACCCATTTCAAAACGCACAACAATCTCATTGTTATCGCCCATTTTTTCAAAAACACCTCGTGTATTTGTAGGGATAATAATTCGATCTTGTGTTTTAGATGAATTAATGACCAACTCACCTGCAGTTCCTGTAGTTTGATTGCCGGATGAATGACTTTTCTCTAAAATAATATTTGATGAAGTATAGAATTGAACCTTCATCATGTTTTCTGGAGTTAAATCAAATTGATCTCGCAATTGATCTGTATAAGGCAATATTTGACTACAACTTGAAATCAAAAGAGGAATAAAAATAAATGCAAGAATTCGTTTCATATCATTGGATTGGTTAACAAATATTAAACAAAAATAAGGCCATTTTTTCACCTGACAAAGTTAAAAATACTTATTCTTCTTCATAACGGTGTATCGGAAATAAAATTGGTCGGCTTGGAGTTGCGTCATTTTCAAAAGGAGCCGTTTGTAAATTCAACATGTATTCACCATCTTCAACACCATCTTCTACAAAAATCATTTCTGTTATCGTCCTATCGAAACGTGGATTTTGAGGAACTTCCCAAAAAGCGTGGTGAAAGGAGAGTTTACCTTCGTCTTTTTCTCGATCAACTGAAGGCGTATCTACAAGCAAATGTTTGATTCCCATTTCGTTCAGTACGTCAACACAAGCTGCTTCAAAATATACTGGGTTTGTATCCGAATATTTTTTTGATTTTTTAATGAGCTCATTTGGCAAGGTTCGGATCAACAATGAATCGGACTTTAAATCTTTCACTTTGTCTTTCAATATTTCTGCTGTAACAACAAAATCTGTTTCACCGTTTGTTGTAATTATACGAGCTGGTTCAACAGATATCAAAATTGCTGAATACAACAATTCATCCAGCATTCCATTTACAGAATATACAATTTTAGTGATATGACCTAAACATTCAGTATGAGTTCCATGCCCATGTGGGTTGAATGCAATGTTTCTAAAATTAACACTGCCACCTTCAGCCACACTACCTACCCAACCATTTTCATTTACGGGTTTTATTTTAGGAGCGCCAACATACCAAGCACGAACATTTTTTTCGTCTCCCTGCAACGGCAAAGAACAATCAATTCCCTCGTCTGTCAGTATGTAAGCATTATCACCGAGTAGTAGTTGCATAAAGATTTATTGAGGAAGTTTACGAAGCATTTTTTTGTATTCGCTTTCAAAATCGTTTACACCTTGGCAAGCCATTTCTATTTTGTAATTTTTAAAATTTTCAATTCTGTTTTCCGGATTTGGATGTGTACTTAAAAACTCCGGTGTTCTGCTACCACCAGCTGCATTGATTTTTTCAAAGAAGCCTGCACCTCCATCAGCTTGGTATACAGTGGGACATAAATACGATACAGAGCCTTTGTCCGCTTCTGTTTCGTGATTGCGAGAAAATTTCAGTCCGATTAATCCTTCCGTGACTTGCTTTATCATTTTACGATCACCAGCAATGATGCTTAGCAAAACATCAATACCATACATTTGAGTCATTTGACGTGTAGAATGACGAAAATCTGCATGTGCAATTTCATGACCCAAAACTCCGGCTAATTGTGCTTCGTTATCCAAATATTTCAAGATACCTGTGTAAACATAAATATACCCACCTGGTGTACAAAAAGCATTTAATACACTATCGTTGTGTATAATGCGCACACGCCACGTAAAATCGTTTTTATGTTTTACACTACCAGAATTTAATATATTGTTTCTTACTTTATATAGATATCCATACACATCTTTGTTAGATGCTGAATCCAGAACAGGATATTCTATTGGATTTGCATCTATTTCTGTAGCTACTTGTGCTCCTAGCTGTCTATCTTGATCAATTGAAAACAAATTGATACCTGTTCCTAAATTTTTTGAACTCCCACAACTGCTAAGGAGTACTAATAATGCAGTAAAAAAACAAAATGCTAGATTTTTCTTCATATAAAAATTTTTGCACAAAGATAATCGAAATTACGAAACGAATAGCTGTCAAGATTTTTTCAACCAGTGTTGGATTAACCTGTGTAGATGTTTTGATTTGTAATTGGAAATCACAGTAATTTTTCTTTTTTCGCTGTACCTTTACAAGGTGCAAAGTAGTAAATCGGATATACAGCTTAAGTTACAAACATTACCAGAAAACTCGGGAGTGTATCAGTTCTTTAATGCTCAGCAAGAAATAATTTATGTTGGGAAAGCGAAAAACCTAAAAAAGCGAGTTGCCTCCTATTTCGTAAAACAACAACTACAAGCAAAAACGATGTTGCTTGTAAAGCGCATTGTTGATATACAGTACATTGTAGTTGAAACAGAAGCTGATGCCTTACTGCTTGAAAATACGTTGATAAAAAAATATCAACCTAAGTTTAATATCCAGCTTAAAGACGATAAAACTTACCCGTGGATTTGCATTAAGAATGAACATTATCCACGGGTATTTTCAACACGTAATATTTTGAAAGACGGTTCCAAATACTTTGGTCCTTATCCAAGTGTAAGGATGGTAAATATGTTGTTGGAGTTGTTTCGTGAAATGTTTCCAATACGTACGTGTTCATTGGATTTATCGCCAAAAAAAATCAGCCAAGGCATATACAAAGTTTGTTTAGAATACCACATAGGCAAATGCAAAGGTCCTTGCGAAGGATTTCAAAAAGAAGAGGATTACAACGAAATGATTGAACAGATTGAAAGCATTTTAAAAGGAAATATTCAACTAGTTGTAACCAAACTGAAACAATTGATGTTTTCTGCATCTGCTGAATACAAGTTTGAAGAAGCTCATGAATATAAAACTAGGCTGGCTTTGTTGGAAAACTATCAAGCGAAATCCACTGTTGTTTCTCCGACTATTCATCAAGTTGATGTAATTACTGTGGTTGAAGATTTGGAAAGCTTTTTTGTGAACTATTTGGTGATACATCACGGTGCAATCATCCATGGAATTACTACAGAGGTAAAAAGAAAATTAGACGAAACACAACAAGATGTAATAACCCTTATGCTTCCAGAACTACGAGAACGCTATTTAAGCAAGGCAAAAGAAGTATTGGTTGAGTCGAAAGTAGATTGGACAATTGAAGGGGTACAATTTTTTGCACCCCAAAGAGGTGAGAAAAAAGCGTTGATAGATTTATCTATCCGAAATGCAACCTATTATCGCTTAGAAAAGTTAAAATCTGAAAAAATCAAAGATCCGGAAAAGCACACGAAACGAATTTTGGAGACCCTGAAGCAAGACTTGCGTTTAAAAGAACTACCTGTTCACATTGAATGTTTTGACAATTCAAATATTCAAGGAACAAACCCTGTTTCTGCTTGTGTAGTATTTAAGAATGCTAAACCTAGCAAAAAAGATTATCGACACTTTAATGTACAAACTGTTGAAGGACCAGATGATTTCGCTACCATGCGAGAAGCAGTTTTCCGAAGATATAAACGATTGTTAGAAGAAAATCAGCCATTGCCACAATTGATAATTATTGATGGAGGCAAAGGACAATTAGGTGCGGCTTTGGAATCATTAGAAAAGCTTGAATTACGAGGAAAAATAGCCATCATTGGTATAGCAAAGCGCTTGGAGGAGTTGTTTTACCCCGGAGATAGCTTGCCATTATATCTAGATAAACGTTCGGAATCTTTGAAGGTGATTCAATATTTACGCAATGAAGCACATCGTTTTGGCATTACTCATCATAGAAACCGAAGAAGCAAGAGTGCGCTAGCCAATGAGTTAGAGAGCATTGATGGTATTGGTAAAAAATCCATGCAAGCACTTATCAATGAATTTAAATCGGTGAAACGTATTAAGGAGCAAACAGAGGAAAGTATTGCAAAAGTTGTAGGTAAATCCAAAGCAAGACTTATCGTTTCTCAATTGAAAAGGTAATACTTATTTTTTTGCATACTAAATGTCAAGTACCAATTGAGCGAAGATTACAGTTTATAACCGAGTTGCACCATAAATGAACGTGGAGCTTGAATATCCCCGGGTCTGGTCATGTACTCTGTGTTTGCTACATTGTTTACAATAAAAGCAATTTTGTATTTCTTTTGATAGGTGTAACTAACTCTAGCATCGAAAACCCAAGTATTTCCATGGTGTTCACTGCGGTATTTTTTTAGTCCCGGCAATATTTCTTGCCCAAGAAATCCATTTTCAAATATATTATCAATGTTCAC
>JBDHXR010000021.1:0-28882 GCA_039810825.1 Fluviicola sp. | reverse complement strand
TATTTCGAGTCCGGATGAATAGGCGCTAAAAAGTAAGGATAAAACAATAACCGTAAATATTACGCTCATAATGTATAAATGAATTCAGAAAGATAATGAAAAAATTTTTCAGACCACATCAAAGCCAATATCTTTTCTAAAATAGGCTTTATCAAAATTAATTTTTTCGATACTTGAATAAGAGCGTTCTATTGCTGCCTCCAAGTTTCGTCCATAAGATGTAATTGCTAATACACGTCCGCCGTTTGAATAAATTACAGGGCCATCATTTGTAGTTCCAGCATGGAAAACAATGCTTTCGCTAACACTGTTTATGCCCTGAATCACTTTTCCTTTCTCGTACTTATCAGGATAACCACCAGAAACCATCATAACAGTACAGGCGCTTCTATCTTCAAACTGTACATCACATTCAGAAAGCGTATTTGTTGCCACACCTTCAAATAAATCTAAGATATCTGATTTCAGTCTGGGCATTACCACTTCTGTTTCCGGGTCGCCCATTCTGCAATTGTATTCAATTACAAATGGTTCACCTTTTACATTGATTATTCCAAAGAAAATAAAACCTTTGTAAACAATATTGTCTGCTTTTAATCCTTTTATTGTTGGGATAATAATTTGATTTTCAATTTTATCCAAGAAGGTTTTGTCACAAAATGGAACCGGAGAAATTGCCCCCATTCCACCTGTGTTTAATCCAGTATCTCCTTCGCCAATGCGTTTGTAATCTTTTGCTTCTGGCAATATTTTATATGAATCACCATCTGTTAACACAAATACGGAACACTCAATTCCCTTCAAAAATTGTTCAATAACAACACGAGATGATGCTGAGCCAAATTTTGCATCTGCCAACATTTCTTTCAATGAGGCTTGTGCTTCTTTCAATGAATCCAAAATCAACACACCTTTCCCGGCAGCTAATCCATCTGCTTTTAATACATAAGGAGGCTTCATACCTTCTAGGAATTTGTATCCTTCGGTGAGTGTGTCTTTAGTAAATGTAGCATATTTAGCTGTTGGAATTTTGTGATTTGCCATGAATTGTTTAGCAAAATCTTTACTTCCTTCCAGTTGGGCAGCAATTTTATTAGGACCGATAACCGGGATTTTTTTTAACGTTTCATCTGCTAAGAAAAAATCATGAATACCTTGTACCAGAGGGTCTTCCGGCCCAACTACCACCATGCTAACATCTTCTTTTAATACAAATTCTTTAATAGCATTAAAATCTGTAGAAACAATATCTACATTGGTTCCATGCAAGCTTGTTCCACTATTTCCTGGTGCTATAAATAATTGTTCTAGATGTGAGCTTTGTGCCATTTTCCAAGCCAAAGCATGTTCACGACCACCAGAACCGAGTAATAAAACGCGCATATTAACAATATTTCAAAATGGATTCAAAAAGCAATTTTCCATCTTCATTCGCTAAGACAGAGTCAGATGCACGCTCAGGATGTGGCATCATACCAAACACGTTTCTTCCAGCATTGCAAATACCCGCTATATTGTGAGTAGTACCGTTTGGATTTGCATCTGGAGTTACTTCGCCTTGCGCATTCGCATAATAAAACAATACTTGATCATTGTCTAATATTTGCTTTACTTCATCATCTGAAGAGAAAAATCTTCCCTCACCATGTGCAATCGGAATTTTATAGACACGTTCTGCATCCAACCCTTTTGTGATGGCTGTATTTTTACTGCCAACTTTTAAATAGGTATTTGTGCAAATAAATTTTTGATTTTCATTTTGTAAGAGTGCACCAGGCAACAAACCACTTTCCGTAAGAATTTGAAATCCGTTGCAAACTCCCAGCACGTATCCACCTTTGTTTGCGTGTTTTATTACCTCTGCCATGATAGGTGACAATTTTGCGATGGCACCAGATCTTAGATAATCGCCATAAGAAAATCCACCCGGCAACACTACAAAATCAACTCCTTTTAAATCAGTGTCTTTATGCCACAATTGTTCAACAGGTTGCCCCAAAATGTTTTTCAGTACATAAACCATGTCTTCATCACAATTGGATCCAGGAAAAGTTACAACTCCAAATTTCATGTTATCATTCTTTGTTCACCACATGGTGAATGTATCTTCTGCAAAATTAGTTATTTCTTTTGTTTTACAGCTTATCTTTGGGCATCGATATTTGCTCAAGTTGATTTAATAATATTCGAAGATTATGTTCATTTCAATGTATATTCAGTAACATCGAATATTTCATAAAAGTGGTAAGATTTTACCTTTACAAATTTTGCTTCCAGTTCTAGTTGAATACCGTTGTTTGGATAAGTAAAATTAGCTGCTGCATCTAAAAAGACTATTTTTTTCCATTTGTTAATGTCAATTTCTTTGATGTTGTTTATTCCATAAATATGATTGCGGTGAAGCGCTTTGTCTATATTAACATAGATGTTGCTTGTGTTGAAGTCTGTGAATACGCTTTGGTCGAAGTAATACATAAAATTTAAGGTAAAGTGGTGCGGACAAATAATTACTAAAGTTTGTGGGTCTTTCAACTGAACAATTTGTGCCACTGTTTCTTTCACATTACGTTTATTGCTTATGTTGATTTTTACTGTTAGTGTAAAGAGTAATAAAATGAACCCCGGAATAATAAATCTGTATTTATGTTTTTTCACTAAATAGTCTGCTGATATTGCGAGCAACAAACAAAATGCGATAGATACAGGCATCAAGTATCGATCAATAAACATGGGGATTATGTATGAAATACCAAACATGAAAAAGAAGAGAAATGTAAACCAGAACACTACCAGCATTATTCCCATGTTTTTTTGTTCAACTTTTCTTTTTATTAGGTATTTCACGAAAGCTGAAACAAGTACAACGATAACAATACTTGCAACAACAGGAGCGTTGGAAAACTTCCAAATCATATTGTAAATACTTTCTATACCATTCGGACTTTCTAACCACGTACCGTTAGAAGAGGAATCAAGAAATCGGTTTATCAGCACAAACAAATTGGGCGTGTATAACAGACAAATTATGGTAATACTTAATATGAGGTATTTCCAATATTTTAAAAGAATTGCCCTGTTTGATATAAAAAAAAGAAATTGAATGAATAGAATAAAACACCCAAAATAATGTGCATAAATGATGAGTGTGTTTGTAATAAGCAAACCTGCAATGTAGATTCGAATTTTGGGTTTTATTTCTTCTTTTATGGTAAGTCTGTTCAAACAATAATGCATAACTCTCATGTAATAATACATCGAAGCGATGGATAATAATCCTAATAAAGCGTAAACTCTTGCTTCTTGAGCAAACAGGATCTGATAATTTGAAAAAATGAAGAGAATACCAGCATAAATTGCAACGCGTTTATTAATAAAAGTTAGTGCAAACTTGTAGATATATATTACAGTGATGCTACTAAAGATTAACGAAGGAAATCGAACCGCAAATTCAGATATGCCAAATAACTTAATCCATCCGCTTAATAGAATTTCATACAATGGTGGGTTGTTTCCCTCTGAAAGGATCTTAATAATTGACACAACATCCATTTGTGCATGATAAACACTAAAAGGTTCATCTCCACCCAACGAATTATTTGAAAGGTAAAGTCCTTTGATGATGAAATTAATAAACACCAAAGCTGCAATTATTAAGATGTTTTCATGTTTTTTCAAAAAGGTCATTTCTGAAGAATAAAGTTTATGGTTGAAAGGAATTTATTTTAAAAAGAGCGGAACAAAATATTCAAATACGCTGACCAGCAATGTAATGTAGAAAAAAATTGTTGCAACTTTCATCCATAGAGTATGGATAAATGCATAGGTATAAAAGAAACTTAGTGGAATAAATAAAAGGCTTAAACTTTCATTTTGATTGAAAAAAAACACACCTAACACTCCAAGTAAAAGTTTACCAAACATAAACCAAACCATTACTCGGTTCAATTTTTTAAAACGGATATTGCTTTTTCTCAATCGAATTTGTATTCCAATAATACTTAGTAACAACAAAATGATGATGATACTTGTTAACCCAAAATAAAACAATGTTTCATAATTAATAAATGTATTGTGCTTTAGTAAATGCGTATTTATTTTGTGACCTGAATACCACCAGAAAGCCAAGCCGTTTATAACAGGAGTTATGAAGCCGATTGTTAGTATAAGGAAGGTTCTTAATGTAATG
Organism: Fluviicola sp.; assembly: GCA_039810825.1. Lineage (GTDB taxonomy): Bacteria > Bacteroidota > Bacteroidia > Flavobacteriales_D > Crocinitomicaceae > Fluviicola. The sequence goes on along the minus strand of JBDHXR010000021.1, from coordinate 24,696 downwards.
GGTTGTAATACCCAGATAGCCATTAAAATAGGGAAAAATAAAAGTGAGCTTATTGGAATAAACGTAGTACACAATCCAATTAAAAAGCCTATATTGAAATAGATGTTGTATTGGTGATCGTTGGATTCAAATTTGAAGAGTTGTCTCAATACCTGAAGCATCAATATATGAACTACTAGCACTGCATCTGGTTGATAAAAAGCATGTGAAAAACTCATTAATACAACATAGAACAATGATGGGGCATAATTGTTTTTGTATAAAAACTCGTGCCTATTGAATAACACATTTAGTTGCAAGGCATTGAGGAATACAATAACAGATGAAATGATGTTGTAAAGAAGGGTGTTAGAATAGTCAAACTTACCCCACATTCCAAAATTTATTTCTGGAAATTGTGCATGAAAGTTTAAATATGAATTTAGCACTTGATAGCCAATGATTATGGGTATCAAAAGGAAAACGATTAGCGGGCGATTGTTTAGAAATGGACCAAGAATCATAGTACTAAGTTAACTGAAAATTCATTTTAAATCGGCATCGTTAAAAAACAAACGCCCATTTACCCATTCTGAATCAAGTTCTGCTTGTTGTTTTTTGTAAAATTTAATTGCAGGTTCATTCCATTCTAATACTTGCCAATCCATACGTCTTACCTTTCTTTTTTTAGCAATTGCTACTACTTCCTGAAAAAGCAAAGTACCAATTCCACCTTTTCTTTCTGTAGGGATGAGGTAAAAATCTTCTAAATACAAGCATCTACCTTTCCATGTTGAGTATGAAACATAGTACAGTGCAAAGCCAATTATTTTTCCTTGTTGGTTTTCCACAACTAGTGCGTCACAAATTTTATCATCAAACAAGTCGATTGCAAGTTGTTGAGGAGTATTAATAACAGCATGGGGTTCACGTTCATACGTTGCTAATTCACAGATTAACTGAAAAATGGCAGCTTCATCACCACGAACGGCTTCACGAATTTTCATTACAAGCCACCTAAGTTAAATCTAAATCGAATACCAGCGCTCATGTTTCCTGTTGGGTACGATGTTGCAATTTTCGGTTTAGTAATTACTTGATCATAATACAACTGCACCATCAAGTTTGCACCAATGTTGTAATCAATTGAAGATTTGATAGAAATTACTTTTTGCCCTGCTGTAGCTTGTTCTGTTGATTCTACAACTTTACGAATTACAGTTAAATTGTCTCTGAAAGTGAAGTCAAAACGGATATTCAAAGGATTTTCCGGATTTATTTTTCCAATTTTGAATGGCATTCGAACCTTTGGAAATTTATATCCTAAACCAACAACTATTTCGTTTCCTGTTACCTCCGTTACTTGATTGTTGTTTAATGAAAGAGTAGAAGAGCGATCTTTCTTGATTTCAAATTTAGTAATTAACCCTTGCTTCTTTAAATTCCAAGTTGCATCAAAACCAATTAATGGAGAAAAACGTTCAGAGATTACTACCGATTGAATGTTGTTGCCTGCAATGAAATTGTTGTTTAAATCTCTGGCAGTTGCCGACCCGTTTTGATCAAACGTTGCATTTAGGTTTGATTGTACTGCACCTAAGGTTACAGTAGAGGAATAACTGTGTCTGATAACAAAGTTCCTGGCAACTTTCTTCAATTTTTCAAACTTTGTTAATCCGTTGTAATTTACTGACCAGTTTGGTAACGGTATAGATTTGAAAGGATTTACGGAGCGACTATTTACTTTTCCATTTGTGTATGAAGACAAGAACGCGCCAATAATCACCTCTTGTTGTGAGATTCCATATCCATCACGGTACCCGTTTGTTGAACCTGAAGAGTTAGCGTTTTGATCTGCCAAGAATGTAGAAACATTTTTAGTGTTTTCACGCATTTCTTTAAAGTTTGCAGACACGTAGCCCTCAGAAAGTTTTTCAAACGCACTTCCAATTGAAATTGTTGAGTAGGAAAGCGTAGAAGTTTGTATTCTACTTTGTGCTTCAAATTGCTGTGAAACGTCATTGTATCTAAAGAAGTCGTTGGAGTTTTCCATGAAATTTCTATTCCAAGACACATCAATGGTCAAATCTTTAATTGGCTCCAATGTTGCTCTACCAGAAATTGTTTGATTGTGCGTAATGGAGTGTTGTCTATTCAATGCAGGATTTTCGACCAACCAACGTTTGTCTGCTGCAACACGCGCAAAATCATAACCAGTTTCTTTACCTGTAACAGAGTAGGATTGACGACCAAAGATGAATCCTCCCATTCCGCCTTCAAATGAAGGATTTAATCCAAGAATTCTTGATTGTTGATTGTAACCAGGAAGAAGGGTTCCATCTGTTTGGGTATAAGTACCTGAAACATTTCGTACAGACATCAATAAACGAGATGCAAAGCCAACTACCGGATTTACCTTCTTATCTTTTTTCTCTTTGCGCTTTTGATCACGCTCCCACTTGCGCTTTTTACGCTCCCACTGACGACGTTCCTTTTTAGTCATCTCTTCCAATGGTTTTGGTGGCTTTAATTCCGCAACAGGCTTTGGCTTATCATCGGTTTTATTTGTGTCATTGGCATCACTACCTATTTTTTTACGCACACCAGCAGGTGATCTTCCAGATCCACTGTTGTTTACTTTTTTAAAGAAAGGTACTTTGTTGTATAAATTGGTAAAATTTGCTTGAAGTTGTGCATTGATGGTTCTACTGTTTTGCACAATATTCCCATAATTCTCTTGCCCCAAAGCTGCTCTTTGCCAATTGTATGCTCCAGAATATTTAATATTTCCATTTAACCAATCCAAGGCAGGGATTAGGTTAAAAGGTACATTGTAAGAGAAGTTGTAATCATGCTTGTAATCCATGGTTTTACCCAAGGTTCCCATTTGTTTTCTGATGGTATCTTTAAACGCACGGTAAAGCGAATCATTTCCTTTTCGATAAACTTCACCATCGCTTTCGTCAAAGATAGAACGGTTGTTTGCATTGAAAGTAAACTTCAAGTTCTTTGTTAAATCCCATCCCAAACGGTAACCTCTGTTCCATTGGAAATTTTTCACGTAAACAGGTTTAAACTGGTATGCGTTTGCAGAAGTATCTAAGGTATTTCTTACCTGTCTTTCATTATAATTACGCTGTAAATCTGTGTTAAAACCAATTGATTTTGGAAGGTATCCTAAGCTAGCATCTTTTATTATTCTTAACCACTTTGATTTTTGTAAACCTTTGATTTTGGCAAAGGGTTCAAATGGTTTATTGCTAAAGGTATAAGCATAAGCTAAACTACCTTTCCATTGTTTAGTTCTATCGTAATTGGTGTTGAAATCACGGTGCATGCTTTCGCTATATCCGTATCCAGCCGTCCAGTTTGAAATGTTGTAAAAACGATCTTTCTTACCTGCTGCTTTTTCTTTTCGTACACCTTGAAAATTATAAGATTTTCGTTCTGTAAAATCTTGAGCAATAGCAGCTACACGTCTTCTGTTTGCACCATCATACGTGCTAAGTTTAATATCCGGATTGAATGGATCGTATTCAGGGTTGATAATACCTAATGAATATCCATAAAAGAAAGGGACAGATATTTTGATGCGATTGCCAAAGAATTGTCCCAATTGTAGGTTGGTTTGGAAATCCATTCCAATTTTTTGATTTCGCTGTCTTTCTTGTACACGAGAATCTACTGCTCCCCAATTCACACCAGAATAATTTCCTGAAAGTGTAAAACTTCCAAAATCTGCAGCTTGAACTTGCATTTGGGCAATAGCAGCCGAACCGCCTTCATCAACAAAATCGGTTAGTCGAAGTTCGTTTATCCAAACTTGTACACATTTTGGCAAGCCATCATCACCCCATGGATTTGGGTCGTTTTTCCGTGGATTACGCACACCAATCATGATGGTTTTAATTCCTTGTAGATTTGGACTTCCCTTTACTTTTAACAGGCGTTTTGAGTTTTGTGGATCTACAATGATGTATTCGTTGTTTACGGTAATTGTAGAATTTGAACCCAACAGGTTGTTTCTTTTAGTTTTTAAATTCAATAAGTCTTGGAAAACAATTTCCATGTTGTTCACTTCAGGCCAGATATTGTCTGCGCTGGTTGTGCCCCAAGTGGTTAATGAAAGAGGCATTTCGTATTCGTAATAATTATCTACGAAGTCAGTTCCCAAACGAACAAAAAGTGTTACATCTTCATCGTGAAGTGAGTTTTGAGTAATTTCTTCTGCATGCACATACATTTTTAATTTTTTGTATGTACGTACATCAAGTTGAGCGTTTTTGTATGCAGCACGGGCATCTCCATCTTGCAAATTGCAAACATCTAGTGTTAGTGCTTGCTCATTCATTTGACGTTGAGTAGGCTGAGAAGGGTCAATCTCGCGTTGAATTCCCGGAGGAATTTGATATCCAATTGGAAGTTTACCAGCGTTTTCTTCAAAATTTAATGCACCAATATTGAATGCAGTTAAATTTGGATCTACTTGCACTTGTTCACCAGGTGTAGTTAAATCAAGCAAGTACTTTCTCCACTCACCACGCACCAATTCTAATTTTGCAAAACGTAAGATAACTTCTTCGTTGAATCCTCTCATAAACATGCGCATGAAACGAATAGAGCGGAAGTCACGGATGCCATTGATGGTTTTTTCCGGTTCACGGATTGGCACTTTAAATTGATACCATTTCTCAGTTTTATTTGAATTTGCCGGGCTAAAAGTAACAACACTTGTAATAAAATTTTTACCTACAACCATGTCTGATGGGCGCAAACTAATTTTGTATTGGAAGTATGCTTCGGATTCAGAAAGGTTGTTGTCTTGATTGATATCCTCAATGTCTGGAGTATTTCTGGCTTGAGTTGGGTATCCATCAGAATTCATGGTATCAGACATCTCAGTTGTTGCAGAGTTGCCTTGCATTCCGTTGTATTTTTTGTAGCGTTGTAAAATGTTTAATTGTTGTTGGTCATATACATCGTCGCGGTAAAAATTGTAATCATCGTTTGATGGATCTTGAATCATTTTTGCTTTTGTAGCAGCGTCCAACGTAGTGTTGTTTTGAACCCAGGCAACATAGTTTGAATATGCTGTTTGCTCTTCGGTGTTGCTGTAGCCATCTAAACCAACATCTTGGTTGATTCTTGATGCAGGATCATTATCAAAAGCATTTACAACCACTTGTTGGGTAGATACTTTTGCCCAAGGTGTAATGGTTACAGGGTAGTTTGCACCAGCATATGGTGGGATACCATTTTCAAAGCTTTTGCGAGAGTCTGCTAATACATCTTCCGAAACGTTCCCTAAGTTAAAGTATAAATCTCCACCAGTAAGATTTGGTGTAGCTGTCATTGCATCTTGGTTAAATGGATCTAATACCCAAAATTGGATGTATTCAACGTTTGCTTGCTCAAAATCTGTAGTAGTTAACGAACGCATAATTCCACCCCATCTGTTTTCTGGGTCTTGCCATGTTCCATCATTGTTGATAGATGAAACTGTATCGTAGTTATACATTCCACGTTCTTTAGGATAGTACCCCAATTCTAAAACTTGAATGGTAGGAATGGAACCATACGTTAGCTGTTGGTTTGGAAAAATTTCTGTTTGTTGAATTTGACGCATTCGTGAATCACTTTTCATGGCAGCGTCGTTTTTGATATGCTCAGGTGTCTGACTGGTACTTCCGTAGAAAAGTGGGTCAATCAAATACCATGAAATGTGTGAGCGTTTGAATCCGTTTTGCAAAGATTTCATAGAACCTTCCGGGAAAATATCATTTTGACCTTGAGGGGTTGAGGCAATACGCCATGAACTTTGAGAACGCAAGTCAATTGTACTTTGTGCACCTTCAAAATCATCTACGTATGAAATACCTGCTTTTGAAATTGCTCGAGGTGTTCCAGGAATTAAATGTGCAAATTCTCCTTTAAAAGTAAGATATGACTTTTCCTTTGTCGATATTACCGGTAGTAAGTCGATTAATTTTGTTAAAAATGGCAATTCTGTTTTGAAATTGATGTCAAAGCCAATCACGTTGTTTTTGTATGGTTCACTGCCGAAATCTACTTTTTGAGTTACTGGGCGCTCCATCATTCGCAACCAAGTAGCACCAACATTAAAATCTTTGTTTATTCGATAATTGAGGTGAGTTCCCACCATAGATTTTGATTGAAAACCAAAAACTGAATTGCTTTCAATTGAAATTTTTATTGGAGTATTGGACTCTAAAATTCCGTTGTTTAAGATTTTTACACGACCCAAATTGTAATCAACCGTATAATCCTGACCTTCAACCAATGGAATTCCACCAGCTGTTACTTTTACAGCACCTTCTGGTACATTCAGCGCATTCAGTGAAATGTCAGAGGATACAGATGATTGGTATTCACCCTTAAATGTAAAACGATTTTTACTAGGAATTTGTTGAGCAGCCGTTTTGGTTGAATCATACAATTCGGTATAGGCAATTAAATCTGCTTGAACAGAAGACATTCCACCTGCAATCAATTTATCGCGCAAGGTTCTTCCAAAAGGTTCAACGGTAGTAAATACTACTCGCCCATTTCTAGTGTTGATAGTACCACCGGTTTCCGCTTTTTGGTCGTTGTAGATTATGGGAACAAAGTCAAACAAACCATCAGAAAACTGTTGATTGTTAACATTCATTCTGTCCATGCCTACCAATGTGATAATCTGGTCTTTATCTAAACCTGGATATGGAAATACAGGAGCAAGAACAGATGTTTCAGGGTTGTTGTAGTAAACATTAAACTTAAATCCGGTTTGATCTACTTGATACGCTCCAATTGAGTAAATATTTTTCATCATCAATCCCCACAATTTAAGTGTAGGATTGGTAATGGTTGGTTTGATGAGCTTTAATAACAAGGCATTTTGACCCGCAACTCCGTCAGTGGAAAACTCCCCAACCTGAAAGGTTTGTCCACGGTAAGTATATTCATAAGCAACTGCTAATACTTCATCATTATTCAAAGGTTGACTTAAAGATATATTCCCCAAGAGTGCGTTGTACGTATATTCAGAAGCACTTAATTTTCGTGCATTTTCCACTTTTTCATAGTGAATGGCTTGCTGAAAAGGGCCTGGAGTAGAAGATTGAGATGATAACTCACTTACAGCACCCGTAAAGCTTCGAATATTTGCATTGGAAGATAAGTATGTGTATAAGCCGTTTGAATTGTTATCAGGTAAAGGTGAAGAAGCTAACGAACCTGGACTTCCCTGAATGTTTGATGGTTGAGATTCACCTAAATCCGAAAAAGCAATGATGTTTCTAGAGTTTTCTGTGTTGTTTACTTTGTTTGTTACCCATACCTCCATTCTGGTAATAAAGGTTTCTGAAGCTACATTTGGCAACTGAGCCATTGAAGCGTTGTACTGATCTCTAAAATATAAATTCAAGAAATAGTGACGGTTTGCTTCGTAATTATCTGCAGTTAACTCAAACGGTTGTATTTGAGCTTTGCCAGATATGTTTATTTCTGTGCGTTTCCCTTTCGATGATGCACCAATAGCATCAACAGTAAGATTTCCAAAACGCAATTTTGTGTAAGCACCAAACAATGTTTTTGAACCAGGAATCAGCGCACCAAAAGAAGGGAAGCTAACATTCCCCAATTCAATTCGTTGAATGATTTGATCTTCATCACCGGAATAGCCTAATTTTGTTATGTTATCAAAATCAAAAGCAGCATGAGTATTGTAGCTTGCGCTCAGTTTTAATTTCGTACCAATTTGTCCCACTAAATTCATTTGAATTTGCTGCTGGAAATCGAAACGAGTAATTTTTCGTTGTTTTACAGGCAAAATAGGATTGTCATATCGAGACGAATTTACCCCAAACGCCAATTCTATTGAACCTTGAGGCCGAATGGTAATTTCGTCTGAACCGAAGAAATTTTCAAATACTTTGGAAGGAATTTTAATTGGGAATTCTAATGCTCTATTTTGCTGTGTTTGTTGATCAATTTTATCTTTCCAATTGTCTTTTAATGATTTTTTACGCTCATACTCTAAGTATTCTTCCAAAGTCATCATGGAAGGATTTCGATAATTCAACCCAGACTTTCCATAGGTTTCAGCAAATACATATTTACCAGTTTTGGGGTCAAAAACGATGGTTTTTTTCACCCCAGTCGGATCACCAAGGTCAAAACTTTGAGGATTGTTTTGAGTAGGGTCATTTGGGTTGTTAATAGGAAAAGGCAAATTGGTACTTGTATCTGGCTGTGCTAAAGCAGAATTAACATAACAGTAAAACAATGCACTTATGAAAAGCGCATATTGAATCGTGTAGATAGCCTTTATTCTAGTTTTCAAATTTTATAATAATCTAAGTGCTCCCTTAATTAATTCCTCAACAGATTCATCACCTGTTGCAATTTTATCCAATGCTTTTTCTGCATTTTTCTTATCAAAACCTAAGGAAATCAATGCAGTTAACGCATCAAAACGGTTTGTATTGTTTCCGGCAAAAATATTTGTTGAATCTGTCCATTCCACTTTCACCATTTTATCTTTCAAATCTATGATTACACGCTGTGCTGTTTTCGCACCAATTCCTTTAATTGCTTGTATAGAACGCACATCTTCTGTTTGTATTGCATTTGCAATCTCATTGGGTGTCATGGAAGACAACATAAGTATAGCTGTGTTTGGTCCTATACCAGAAACAGAAATCAATAAATTAAAAACATCTCGCTCTTCAGAAGATGAAAAACCATAGAGTAAATGTGCGTCTTCTCTAACTATTTGTTGAGTTAATATTTTGACAGACTCATCTGAATTTAGCGTTGAAAAGGTATGAAGAGAAATCTTCACAAAATATCCAACTCCACCACACTCAATCACAAGGTTGGTTGGATTTTTCTCAATTAGTTTTCCGTTCAGGTGCGTAATCATCTATCAATTATTTGGTTTGTGCATCAACTACCGCAACTTTTACCATATTAACTATTTCACGAACAGATGAACCCATTTGAAGGACATGAATGGATTTTTTCAATCCAACCAATATCGGTCCAATTGCATCTCCGCCCGTAGTTTCTTGTAAAAGTTTGTAAGCGATATTTCCAGAAGATAAATTTGGGAAAATAAGTGTGTTTACATCTTTATTTGCTAAGGTTGAAAATGAAAATTTCTCATTCATCAAATCATTGTTTAAGGCAAAATTTGCTTGCACTTCGCCATCCACAATCAGCGAAGGATGTTTATCGTGTAAAATTCCAACAGCTTTTGACATTTTTTCTGAATCTTCACCGGGTGAAGATCCAAAGTTTGAATAGCTAAGAAGGGCAATTTTTGGAATTACCTTGAATTTCTTCAATGTTTTTGCAACGTTGAAAGTAATTTCGGCAATCTGCTCTGCATTTGGATTTCTGTTTATTGTTGTATCAGCCAAAAACATAGGTCCACGTTTCGTATTCAAAATATAAACCCCAGAAATAATGTTTACATCTTTTTCCAATCCAATAACTTGAATTGCTGGTCTTACAACATCACGATAATTACGCGTTAATCCAGAAATCATAGCGTCTGCATCACCCATTTCAACCATCATGGCACCAAAGTGATTGCGTTCACGCATTACTTGCATGGCTTCGTATTCTGTAAAACCTTTCCGTTTACGCTTCTCAAAAAACGCTTTACCATAGGTGTTTCTGCGTTGTTTTTCAATATCAGATTTCGGATCAATGATTGTCATTCCAGGAATTTCTATTGAGTATTCCGCAATCAAAGATTCAATAACACGTCTTTTACCCAATAAAATAGGTGTACAAACCCCCTCTTCCGTAGCAGTTTGTGCCGCCTTAAGTATTTTAATATTGTCAGCCTCAGCAAACACAACACGTTTTGGATTGCTTTGTGCTTTAGCTGTTAAGTTTCGAACCAGTTTATTGTCTAAGCCTAGTCGTTTTTTTAATTCCATTTCGTATGCTTTCCAATCTGTAATTGGATTTTGAGCAATACCTGATTCCATTGCTGCTTTAGCTACAGCTGGAGCTACGTGATAAATTAAGCGTGGATCAAGAGGTTTAGGGATGATTTGATCTTTCCCAAATGCAATATGTTTTTCTCCGTATGCTTGAATCACTTCTTCTGGAATAGTTTCTTTTGCAAGATTAGCAATTGCACGAACAGCAGCTAGTTTCATTGCTTCATTGATACAAGTAGCACGCACATCCATCGCTCCACGAAAAATATAAGGAAAGCCAAGTACATTGTTTACTTGGTTAGGATGGTCTGATCTTCCAGTTGCCATTATGATATCGTTACGCGTATCCATCGCATCTTTGTATGATATTTCAGGCTCAGGATTTGCCAAAGCAAAAACAATTGGATTTTTTGCCATAGATGCAACCATTGGTTTGGTCACCAAATTACCTTTTGAAAGCCCTAAAAACACATCAGCACCTTTCAAGCATTCCTCCAGAGTTTCATCTTTTTTATGATTGGCAAAAACTTGTTTCATTTCATCTAAATCGGTTCTTCCCGTATGAATCAAGCCTTTACTATCAAACATGTAAATATTCTTCAAAGAAACACCTAGAGAAACGTACAAGTTAGCGCAGGAAATTGCAGCTGCACCAGCACCCATTACTACAATTTTTACTTTACCAATTTTCTTTTTTGCCAATTCTAAAGCATTTAATAAAGCTGCTGAAGAGATGATAGCTGTACCATGCTGGTCATCATGCATTAAAGGGATATCCAATTCTGCTTTTAACCTTTTTTCGATTTCAAATGCTTCAGGAGCTTTGATATCTTCTAAGTTGATACCACCGAAAGTTGGAGCGATTGCTTTTACAGTTTGAATGAACAATTCCGGGTCTTTTGCATCAATTTCAATATCAAATACATCAATGTCAGCAAATATTTTGAACAACAATCCTTTTCCTTCCATTACTGGTTTTGAAGCCAATGGACCAATATCGCCTAATCCTAGCACGGCAGTACCGTTTGAAATTACTGCTACTAGATTTGCTTTACTGGTGTATTTATAAGCATCAGCAGGGTTTTCAGCAATTTTCAAGCAAGGCTCTGCCACTCCGGGTGAGTATGCCAATGCTAAATCGCGTTGTGAGGTATATGGTTTTGTTGGTATTACTTCAATTTTTCCTGGTCGCCCAGAAGCATGATAATCCAACGCATCTTGTTTTCTAACTTTTGCCATTTTCAATTGAATGAAGATGGCAAAGTTAATAAATCTTAAAGAAAATCAGATATTTCACTCTGAAATGAGCATAAAAAAACCCCGACTGTTGAAGTCGGGGTTAAAACTTAAATAAAATTGATTACTCAACAACAATGTTTTGAGTATGTGAACCAACTGAATTAGCTACTGAAATCAAGTAGTTTCCAGCTTTTAAATCTGCAACTGGAACAGTAACTTGCGTAGCACCATTAGCAGTTACTTGTTGTGTAGAAACTACACGACCAGTTAAATCATTAATGGTTACAGTGTAATGACCTTGTCCTTCAAATGAAACAGTTACTTTATCAGAAGATGGATTTGGATATACTTCCATTGAAACCGCTTGGTTCTCAGAAATACCAGCACCTGATGCAGGAATAGATTTTGCATTGATTACTTCACCAGAAACTTGGTCAATTAACATAATTACTGCATGCATATTTCCTCTTACTGAAGTTGCAGGAATTGTGTATGTAAATTGATAAGTAGCAGTTTGCCCGTCTGCAATTGTAGCAGGAATTGAACTTGCTTGTCCGTTATATCCACCTAACAATGCACGACCAACATGGTTGTATGTCATTTGTGCAGCTGGAACCGGATCTGGTAAACTTTCGAATCCACCCATTGCGCCAGAACCACCTCCTGCATAATAATTTTTTTGATCGTAACCAGAAGTTGTACCTTTCACATTGTCTTCAACCATAACAACCGCTAAACGATACTTAGTATCAGCAGAAGTAAATACAGTTCTAAATGTTGCAGATGCATCAATCGTAATGTTGTTTCCTGTACCACTAACTACTCCGTTAACAGAAGCAGGAACAACTACATTGATACGTTGGTTGTAATTATTTTGAAAATCAGAATTAGAAACGGTTGCGTCTAAAATGGCACGGTCAACATTGCTTGATGGGAAACCTCCAAAATTAGCACCCGCATCATAAGCAGTTACAGTCATTGGGTCGCCATTGTGAACAGCAATTCCGATAAAAGTAGATGGGTAAAGATTTGTCATATAATCCATAGCTACAGCGCCACGTGGACACCACCCACACCATGTACCTGTTCCTTCTTCAATCAATACATTTTTTGCTGAAGTTTGAGAAAGTGTATTGAAAGCCTTAGAACCAACATTGTCAGCCGGAACTGGATCTGCAGCACCATTTACTTGTGTAATAGTAATCGCAATGTTTTTTTCTACTACAGTTGCATAATTTACAAGAGTTGGGTGATTCACTGTTGCTGTTGCGCCAACTGCAATGTTTGTTGTAATTGTTTGCGAGTGAGCAGTACCATCATTCCAATCTACAGTAACACTTGTGATAGGAGTACTACCATTGTTTTTTACAGACAATGCCAAGGTGTTGTTTGTATTTGTCAACGAATATCTATTCAATGTAGATGAAACCAAAATAGCATCATTTGCTTGTGGTTTTCTTACTTTGAAATTATCCATAAACAACAAAAATTTATCATTTGAATTGTTTTGAATAGCGACATAGATACTTTGTCCAGCGTAAGGCGTTAAATCAATTACTTTTGTTGTGTATGTTGTTGGAGCTTCGGTTTCTTGCAAAACAGGTGTTGTTCCAAAATCAGCTACAGTATTACCAACTGTATTGATATATACTTTATATCCATCTCGATAGTTAGCATCTTGAGCCACAATATCAAATTCTAATTGAAATCCAGAGGCAGGTATAGTTATTTGAGGAGAGACTATCCAATCGTTTGATATTCCCGCTGGAGTATACCACGAAGTGGATGCGGCATGGTTTCCAACATTCGTTTTGATATTGCTACGGATTACCCAAGCATTTCCACCAAAATTGTAATTTGTTTCAATAGAGTTATTGACGGTTAATCCATCAACATTGTACTGTGCCCAACCCGCAGGCAAAGTTGTTCCCGCATCAAAATTTTCAGAGAAAATGATTTGAGAAAAAGACATTCCCGCTGAAAGCAAAAGCGAAAGTGAGAGTAATGATTTTTTCATAATTTTATAAGTTTAATGCTCAAATATACGATAGAATTAGTTGAAAGCAAATACAAGGTTTACTAAATAACCGAAATTGTTGGAATGCTATTTTAGTAATAAAAAAAGGAATTCAATACTATTGAATTCCTTTTAAGTATCTAATAAATGTATATTCTAGTGTTTTACAACTACTCGACGAGTAAGTACAGATTGCCCTTTTTCATTCACTGAAACCAAGTAAACCCCATTTTTGTATTCAGATACATCAATTTTCTTAGAACCAATAATAGTTTCTGAGTAAACAGCTTTTCCCAATACGTCTGTAATGTTTACTTCCAATACTTTGTCTGTTGCATTTCCAGTTACAGTAAGATAATTAGAAGCTGGATTTGGATATACTGAAATTTCCGGTTTATCAGGTGTTGTGTTTGCTATTCCTAAAGTAGAAATTACACGTACATCAATAGAATCCATTCTTGTAGTTCCTTCTAATACATAAAAACGATAAACTTCTGTGCCGGCACCAAGTGTTTTTGTGTCTACAACCAATGAACCACTCATTCCATCTGTTATTGTAACATAGTATTGATTAGGTGTAGACCAAGGATTTGTTGGCATTTGAGTTGCAGTATAGCATTTTCCAAAAGGATCGCCTTGTGCACCCCAACAAAGGTTGTCTTCCCAAGCTGTCATATCCGTTAATCGCAATCGTTCCATTCCGGCAATTTTGTCTGAACCAGACACGTTTTTCACTTGAAAGGTTACTGATTTAAGCCCGTCTGAAGAAACAACTAAATCATATTGAGTTCCAGAAATATCATTTCCTTGTGCCGAGCCACCAGAAAACAAACGAATCTCATATTGTGCATACGTAACAATACTTGATGCAGATAATGCGAATGCTAGTAATAATTTTTTCATAATCGTAAAAATAAGCGCTTTGTTTTAGTTATACAACTATTTAGCCAAAAAAATAGAAATTTATTAACGTATTTTTTCGTTTCATTGAAACGCTAATGTCTTTTTTGATTATGCAATATCCATTTTTATAAAACGTTTGTACCTTAGCATTTTGCTATTCATGCGCAGATTACTCGGTATTTATGTTGTTTTCATTGGAATGTTCTCTTCTTTTTGGGCACAAGAAAGCAACTACCGTATGCGCGAAATATCAACATCGACAGGACTTGTTCAACTCGATACACTCAGTATAATTCCCAACTCTCTTATTGTACGCTGTGGTAAAACCATCTTGTTGCCATACAGATACGAAATAGACTATACAAAATCTATGTTGCGCATTACCAACCCGTGTACAGAAAAACTATTAGTTTCTTACCGTGTTTCACCCATCGACTTTGCAAAGAACATGAATTTAAGAGATACTTCCTTGATCTACTCTAATTATAAAGGAGATAGAGAAAAGTTTTTAATACCGCCCACTCTTGAACCTGCAGAGTTAATTGGTAGCGATGGATTGCATAAATCTGGTAGTATTTCTAGGGGCATTACCTTTGGCAACAGGCAAGATTTATCTGTTAATTCATCGTTGAATTTGGAGTTATCGGGTCAAATAGCACCTAATTTACACATTTTAGCATCGGTTACAGACAATAATTTACCCATTCAACCGGAAGGGAATACGAATAAACTACAAGAGTTTGACCAAGTGTTTATTCAACTATTCAATGATAAATTCAAATTGAATGCAGGTGATTTCTGGATATCCAAACCCACAGGATATTTTTTGTCGTATAAAAAAAGAGGGCAAGGGTTAACAGGCGAGTATTATTGGTTGAAAAATAAAAACCAAACAATAAAAACTCAAGTGAGTGGCGCACTTTCAAAAGGAAAGTTTAACCGGCAAATTATTCAAGGTGTTGAAGGAAATCAAGGTCCATATAAATTAAGAGGCAATGAAAACGAACCTTACATTATTATTTTATCGGGCACAGAACGAGTTTATATTGATGGAAAACTGTTGGTTCGAGGTCAAGAAAATGACTATATAATAGACTATAACACTGCAGAATTGCGCTTTACAACCAGAAATTTAATAACCAAAGATATTCGTATAGTAGTAGAATTTCAGTATTCAGATCAGAATTATGCACGGTCAATGTTTCAGTTTTCAACAACTGGAGAAGGGAAAAAAGTAGATTGGTGGGTGAACGCTTATTCAGAACAGGATGCAAAAAATCAACCTCTGCAACAAAATCTTACCGACAATCAAAAGTTCTTGTTGTCAAAAATTGGAGATAGTTTACAATTGGCTCGATATACAAAGATAGATTCAGTAGGGTATTCAGATAACTTGGTGATGTATCAAATGATTGATTCTTTAGGATTTGACAGTGTTTTGGTGGCATCAGTAAATCAAACATTGGCAGTTTATAAGGTTCAATTTTCTTATGTTGGCGCAGGTAAAGGAGATTATGTATTTGAAAAGTTCAATGCGGTTGGAAGAGTTTATAAATGGGTTGCACCTGTTGCGGGCATTTCAGTTGGCGATTATGCACCAGTAACGCTTATAGTTACCCCAAAGCAACAACAACTATTTACTGCCGGAGCCTTGTATAAACTATCAAACAGGTTTCAAGTTTTATCTGAATTGGGAATGAGCAAGTACGATTTAAACACTTTTTCTAAGTTTGACAGGTATGATGACAGAGGTTTTTCGATGAGAACAAAAGTGTCAAACCAAAATCCATTCGGAAAAGACAGTATTCAAAAATGGAGTTGGAACAATGGAGTAGAAATTGAAATGTTAGATCCGTATTTTAAGCCCATTGAACAGTATAGAGCTGTAGAATTTGATAGAGATTGGAATACAAGAAACGCTGGATTTAAAGGCAATCAAGTATTGTCATCTGCTTTTACTGGTCTTAGTCACTCAAATTATGGAGAGATTGGGATAAAAGTGCAGCAATATAAAATTGGCAATGACTTTTCCGGACTCAGAACACAACTTACAACCAATTGGAAACAAAAAGGATATACGGTGTTGATTGATGCCAGTTATTTGTCTGCTAAAACATCCAATACCAGTCAATTTATTCGTCACAAGGCAGATGTTTCCAAGCAGATTAAAAAATTCAGATTTGGATATAAAGATGATCAAGAATGGAATAAATACATTCAAGGTGACACCTTGTTAACAGTGCAATCCTACCGTTTTTTTGATTACCAAGGATATGCAGCTTATGGAGACACAAGTGCAGGTGAGTTGATGATTAGCTACCGAGAAAGAACAGATGGAAGTTCTGATAGTTTACGCTTTCAAAACGCTGCAAAAGCAAGAACAGTGAGAGCAGAATGGAGTAAAAATAATTGGAAAAACCAGCGATTATACACGGTTGTTAATTACCGTGAACTTAAGATTATTAATCCAACAGTTATTTCACAAGCCCCTGAAAACACAGTGAATGGCAGGTTGGATCACTCCATAAAATTGTGGAAGGGTGCAATTAATCTATCAACCTTTTATGAAGTGGGAGCAGGATTGGAGCAGAAAAAACAATTTTTATACATCAAAGTAAATGATGGACAAGGGATTTACACATGGATTGATTACAACGGTGATGGCATTAAAGATTTGAATGAGTTTGAAATTGCAGCCTATGCAGATCAGGCGAGTTACATACGTGTTTTTACACCATCCAATGAATACACAAAGGTTTATTTCAATGAATACAATCAATCATTGATGTTAAAGCCAGAACGTGTATGGTCTAATAAAAAAGGAATTTTACATGTTTTGTCCTTATTTTCAACTCAAACGCGGTTTAGAATTCAACGAAAATCTTCGAATTTAGACAAAGCCAGGGCATACAATCCGTTTATTTTTAAAAATGTGGACACCACGTTGATTAGCACAAGTTCAGTAGTTAGAAACACCTTGTATTTTAACAGAACAAATAGCATTGGTGGGGCAGATTATAGTTATGAAAACACACAGTCAAAAATATTGTTGGCTACAGGTTTTGATGGAAAATACAAAGAATCTCATGAATTAAATGGGAGAATTACGATCTGGAAAAAATTTACCATTCAATCCACAGCAGAAATAGGAAGAAAAGAATCCAAAGTAGATTATACATCTGGAAGGGATTATCAATTGAAGTTTTGGCAATTGAAACCATCATTTATATATCAACCCAATACAAATTTAAGAATCAGTTTAGATGGTAGAGTGGTTGAAAAACGCAATAAAGAGGAATTGGGCGGAGAAAAAGCAAGCATATACGATATTGGTGTTTCTGGTAAATTTAACCAAACGCAAAAAGGAAGTTTACAGGCTCAATTCAATGTTATTCGTATCGTTTTCAAAGGGTCATCAAATTCGCCATTGGGGTTTGAATTGTTAGAAGCATTAAAGCCTGGGATAAATTATGTTTGGTCGATTGGATACCAACGCTCATTGTCAAAAAACCTGCAAATTTCTGTACAATACAACGGAAGAAAAAGTGAGAACAACAAAACCATTCATGCCGGGGGAATGGAAGTAAAGGCTTTTTTCTAAAAAGAAAAACATGGCTGTCTAATATTAACGGCCATGTTTTCATTATTTTAACTGAACTCTTTTATGTAAGAAAAGAACTCGGAGTGTTATTATTCTTCACTTTCTTTATCAAGCGTTGCTTCAAATGCTTTGTATTGCTCTAGCAATTGCTTGGTTTCAGTACTTGGAGAAGTTGTGTTTTCTTTTTCCAATTTTTGAATGAGGTAATTAACATACTGCGGTATAAACATTCTAGAATACATTCCTCCATTGGTGTATTCGTTTTGTAAAAGAGGCAATGTTTTTTGTTTTACATCATTTCCTTGAAGAGAGGCAAAATAAGTCAATGAGCTTAACACACTGATTTTATCAAAACCTTGCAAGATATTTGAATTGAAAATACGTTGAAAATATGCAATTGATTCTGCACCGCCATATTTCGCATAAACAGTAGAAACACCAACTTGCATTTTGCCAGAGGTTTCTTTTTCTAATTGCGAGCACAACTCAAGAGCAGATTTACTATCTATTGTAGAGAGCTGAGTTAAAGCAGCCGAAATAACCGTGTAAGATTGATCTTTTTGAATGCATGAAATTAAAATATCTTTTAAATTATCTGGTGATTCAATAGACTTTAATGCAGAAACACAAGCTGCGCGCACGCTTGAATTTGGGTCTGATGTAAGCATTGTTTTCAAGGTTGAAACAACAGATTTTCTAGTTTCATCAGATAATTTTGAAACACGGGAAACAGCTGTTGAACGAATGTCCCAAAAAGGATCTTTTAATGCTTCAAGGATGATGCGTTGCATGTTTGCATCACTGCTTGAAATTTTAGTGAATGCAGTTTTACGGTGCAAATACCTTTCAGAATGATTCCATTGATAAACATACCAACTTGGGTCTTTCGTTTCGTTAATTTTTCCGAGTAAAGCTGCGTCAGCGTCAAAAATCACATTTTGCAACTTTCCTTTCGTAGGTATTGCAAACACTGTATTTTCATCGTTGCACCAGTACAACTTTTTAGTCTCACCACGGTCATCAAATACCGATATTTGTATAGGTAATTTGAAAAGGCCAAAAGTATTTTTCTGTGTTTGATTGACCTTAACATATACAGAATCCGTTTTCACCTCATAATTTACTTTCAAAATAGGATGCCCTTTACCCAAGTACCATTGATTGAAAAACCAATTAAGGTCTTGTCCGCAGGTTTCTTCAAGTGCTAAACGTAGTTGGTGAAATTCTCCGGTTTTAAATTGATTCGTTTTCAAGTAATTTTTTAAACCTCCAAAAAAAGCTTCATCACCAATGTATTTTCTAAGCATGTGAAGGATGCGCCCTCCTTTGTTGTAAGAATGTCCATCAAACATTTCTTCGCGTGAATCGTAATCAAACCAAACTAAATTATGGTAACCTGCTTGTTCTCCCGTTGCAAAATATCCATCTGCTTCTTGAATAGCTTGAAATTCTGCCTCATCTAAACCATATCTGTGCTCATCCCAAAGGTATTGTGAGTAATTAGCGAAAGACTCATTTACAGTAAGGTTTGACCAAGATTCACAAGTTACTAAATCACCGAACCAATGGTGAAACAATTCGTGTGCAATTGTAGATTGATCATTGGCATCAAGCAACTCACGGTCAGTTTTGTACACAAAATCACCAAATACTACTGCTCCTGTATTTTCCATAGCACCAGAAACATAGTCTCTTACTACAATTTGTGAATATTTATCCCAAGGATATTCAACTCCTAATAATTTTGAAAAATAAGCTATCATAGCAGGTGTTTCTCCAAATATTGATTTTGCATTTTTTTCCCATTCAGGCTCAACGTAATAATTCACTTCCATTACGCTACCATCAGGTCTTGTATAGCTATCTTTTACCACTTTAAATTCGCCAATACCCATCATAAATAAATAAGGAGCATGTGGCAAATCTTGTTTCCAATAGTCAGTGCGCGTACCATCAGCATTTTTCTTTGAGCTTAGCATTTTTCCATTTGAAAGGGTTGTGTATTTATCATCAACAGTAATGTAGATTTCTTGTTTAGACTTTGAATTTGGAGAATCAATTGTTGGGAACCAAACCGAGTTTGCTTGTGTTTCACCTTGCGTCCAAATTTGTGGCATTTTATTTTTCTCTTTTCCAGTTGGGTTGATAAAATACAATCCTTTATCGCTTGATATTGCAGTAGAACCTCCAGCTTTCCTGTCTTCCGGTTTAGCTATATAATCAATTACTACTGTATATTCTTCACCACGTTGATAGGTTTTATCCAGTTGAATGGTCAGTACATCATCTTTGTAAGTATAGACACATGCTTTTCCAGATTGAGTGATTGAGATTATTGACATGGCTTGAGCATCCAAAACCAACTCAGAATTTGGATAAAAATAAGGTTTTGCCGTCAGTGTTTCCTTTCCATACATCCAAGATTTTGTCCAATCAAAAGAAACTTCGAGTTTGGTATTTACCAAGGCAGTTAATTGTGTACGAGAAGCATGATATACTTTATTCTCTCGGGTATCAATAGTTGCAATTTCTGCAGTGGTTTCGTTTGTGTTACCGGTGTTACCGGCTGTTTTTTCGTTCCCAATTGATTTTGGTTGACATGAAACCAATACAACTGCCACCAAATAAATAAGTTTTTTCATGGGTTTATTGTTTAGAGGTACAAATATAAAAATACACTGAACTTTTTTCAACTATTTCTAAACGAAAGGATAATAGTTTGTAATATTGTTGTAAATATTATTTCAATGAGTTCTACAATTTGGTCAGCAGACGGACAACAATTTCATATTAACAACGATGGAGTTCACATTAAATGGGAAAATCAATATTTTTTCTCAATAACATACAAAGGAAATAAATTTAGAGGTGAAGTGGTTTCTAACCGTATGGAAGAAGGTTTGTTAACACTTAAGTTAAACCACAGAGTGTTTGAAGTGAAAAAGGGAGGACCGCTGGATGAGTTGATCGCCTCTTTGGGTATGGATAAACCAAAAATCAAGAAATTAAAACAATTAAAAGCACCAATGCCGGGTAGGGTAGTTGCAGTTTCTGTTACTCCTGGTCAAACTGTAGAAGTGGGAGACGCCTTACTTACTTTAGAGGCAATGAAGATGGAAAATATATTGAAAGCAGAAGGAACAGGCGTAGTAAAATCTATTCCAATTCACGTAAATGATGTGATTGAAAAAGGGGGAATTTTAATAGAATTTGAATAAAGGCATATACTTGTTATACAAAAAAACGGCTCCTTTTGGGAGCCGTTCGTAATAATACCGATATGTACTAACTTCTTACGGGTGAAAATGCTGTTTGGATAATTGTCGGATAGCGATTACCAAACTCAATAATACACCAATCTTTTAACCTTTTAATTTCTTCTGAATCTTTTATCCAGCCAAGAGCTTTTGATAGCTCCTTTTGAAATAGAACCGGATCAAAACTGACCCGAGTCAGAATTTTTTTAGTTAGTTCCAACATAGGATGTTATTAAATGTGTTAGGTCTAAATTAGTAATTAATACCAATTCTTCAACATTTAATTTGTTAAATTTTCTAATCGACTGGTTTCAATGAATATTTGCCGAAGTTGGAATACTAAAATAAATTTTTAGATATCTTGATGTATCGTTTGACACACTTCTTGTGTTTCATTGTTGATGATGTAGATTACTAAATGTAAATTGTCTGCATTGTAAGTTGTTGGTACTTTGTAGCTGTAATTTAATTGATATTTGCCACTTGGTAATTTGTCTTTCTCTGTAAGTAAACGCCCAAATATATTTCCGCCGATACAGTCTCTTAACACATCACGGTGAATATATGTATCGTTTTTAGTTAAATCAGGCATTAACTGTGGCCCTACTATTGAGTCTTCCAATACATAGACAACCAAAGACAAATCATTTGTTAGTCCGGCATCAACCTTATCTACTTCAACATGTAAAAACAAACCACGCGTACTTGCAAAATAATTAGCAACTGCCTGTAAATTTACCTTTAGAGGGGCTGCCAATTCAGAGGTTACTATTCCAGACCAACTTCCCGGAGGCGCGGTATTATCTGTTCCATTAAGATGACGATTTACAGTGCCATGTGGGTTTCCAATAAAAGAACTTCCAGGTTGGCTACCAAAGTGACTTCCAATTTGAAATGCAAAATCATTGTAAAGGACAGTAGGATAATCAGCATCTGTTTCTTGAAAGCTAGACATGCCAACAGCACTTGTGTGTACCGAAGCACCAAACACACGCCCTGGGTTTGCTTGCTCTAGACTATGTAGCAATGTTGCTGCATTTGGGCAGTTAAAGCATCGGTGACCTGTATAATCTTCAATCAACACATTTTTAAGGGTGTTTGTGTTCGCTACAAACGTAGGCCACAATCCTTGAGATACATAGTGAGTAGAATCTCCATCCGGATATAAACTCCAATCCAATTCACTTTTAACCAAATTAGGAGGATAGGCATTCTTTACTTTATCGCAAGATGAAAGTCCTAAAATGATTACAAAAAGAAATAACAATGTTGTTTTCATAAGCGTAAGTTAAAAGCTGTGAGTCAATGAAACAGTTAAGCCATTTGAAGCTGGCACAAAACGACATACACCTCCCACACAGAATAGTCCAGCGCGTTGGCGACCATAGTTGACAGTAATACGGGTAGCATCTTTGATCCAACCAACAGATCCTACTGCATAGTGAACACGTAAATCCTTGTTTGGGTTTCCGTAGTTGTATTGATCCATAAATCCAAAGAACCAATTAGGAGAAATGGTATATTCAAGAACCAAAGTAACCCAGTCTCCTTTATCACCAGCTGTGTGGTAATTAAATCCGTACATTTTTCTATTTGACGTAAAAAGAGCTTGTAATTCAGCACGTATATTGTGCTTCTTGTTTATTTTCCACCCAGCTTCTAGTACGCCAATGTGTGAGGAAATCATTCCATGTGCAGTTTCTGTTACTTTAGAGATATCGTTATTTATGATAATGTTGAAATAAGACGCAATGAGGTAAAAACTTTTATTGATTTTGAAAGTTACGTTGGCATTGATGTCTTGCCAAAGTAAGCTATCTGTCATGTCAAAAGGTTTTCCTTTGTACATTACTCGAGATGAATCACCCGGCAACCCAAAACCGTTTGTATGTTTTAATGGCAAATAGGCAGTGGAGTAATTCACATTGATTGGTATGCCATATTTTCCACCACCTTTTCCTTTAGGAATTGTATACAATACATCAGCTTGAAAAGCAATTTCTCCTAAAGGTTGAGTTGCGTATGGATAAAGCGTAGCAACTAAGTTATATGTGTGTGTTTTGTTCATAGCAGGAAGATAGTTGATAAATAAATCAGCCAATCCTTTTGTGCGATCTGAACGATAACTCATATTATCAACTGATTTTGCCGACAATGAAATACCTAAGCCTTTTTGTGAATATCCTAGATTTATCAATGCAGCATGACCAGAATTGTAAATATACTTATTGTCTTCGCTAGGGTCATTGTCTTTATGAGTGTACTCACCACTTAATGAGAAACGCTTGTATCTCAATCCAATTCTTCCACTGTAAGCTGCAACGTTTTGAGGCAAGATATAATTGTCATTGTCATCTTTTTGATATTTACTCATGAATGAACCACCTACGGTAACTCCCAAACCAATTTCAGATAGTTTTGTAAACATTTCAGTGAAATTGAACTGCAAATCCATTCCTCTTGTAATACCCAAAGAGTTTTCTACCCGACCTTTTTGGAAAGAATAGCGCTGATTTCCATAAACACCTTTAAATTGAATACCTTTATATGGTCGCAATATTACACGTGCTCCATCCATGGCATTGTCGTATCCCAGATTTCTATCTTCATAAGCACGAAAAGCAGTTCCTGAGCCAAATTGTTCATAAAAATGCCCCAATGTAATATCAACAAAATCATTTGACCAACCTACATAACGCATTCCGATGCCTGTGCCGTCAAATCGATTTGGATACCCGTTAATACGAGGTAAATACGATTCCATTCGGATGCCTGCTTTGAAGTGAGCTCCTGAATAAAACACATTCATATAACTGTTTAACAGTGCTTTTTCTGTAGGTTGAATTGCTCCAATCAATAAGTCTTGGTTTAAGTATTGAAAAGTTGATTCAACATTACCTGTAATATTACCAAGAGTTTGTCCAAGCTGACTGTACGCAGGCGAAAGACCAAGTAAAATACTACAACCAGTAATCAATTTCTTCATAAGTGTAATTAGTTTTGTTGCGTGGTTATTTCACCAGCTTTTTTATTTCTTCATAAAGATGATCTTCATCACCCGGTGCGTAATTATTGTGAGAATAAACAATTTCACCGGCTTGGTTTACAAGAAATGTATGAGGTACGTTATTTACTCCCATTGCCCGCTTGAAATCACCATTTGGATCCATCAACACTAAATATTCCCAACCTTTTCCATTAACATATACAGGAACTTGATCTTTTGTTTTCACATCATCAATTGTAACAGCTACTAAGTTAACTCCTGTTTCTGCTTGCCAATCTGTATACAATTCGTGTATTGTGTTTAACTCACGTTTACATGGTGAGCACCAGGTTGCCCAAAATGAGATAACAACAGGTCCTTTAAAGCCTAATTCAGCCGTGTTTACAGGTTTACCGTTCATGTCAACCAGTTTTACAGAAGGCAATTTCTTTACAATATCAAGTTTATTTTCTTGACCATAACTGAAGCCTGCAATGAACAAGCCCAAGAATAAAAAAATAGATTTTTTCATGTTTTTAGTTTTAGCATGACACAATTCAATGATTATGCCATGTTTCAAATATACCAATTTATCAATCGAATAGTTCTAATTGATTTTTTGTGATTCTTGTATTCCTAAAATTTAGGAATAAAAAAAGGCTCAACTATTGAGCCTCTATCGGATAGTAGTGTTTTAGTTTGCTTATTTAATAAAGACTTAAGAAAAATCAGGTTGTTTCAATGAAAACATTTTT
>JBDHXR010000020.1:0-29124 GCA_039810825.1 Fluviicola sp. | reverse complement strand
TATCAAATTTAGAAGCATCTTCTGCTCCACGTGTATTCGCAACAATTGCAAGTAATTTAGTTTTAGATTCATTTAACAAGGAAAGTACTTCTGCTGTATCTTTCATTTGGGGTATTGCTTTGGGAGAAACAAAACTTCCAAAATCCAATGTATCAAAATTACAATTCAGCAATTGATTCATGTATTCAGCCTTGATTGTAGTATCTATCCAATCATGGATACCTTGCATAGCATCACGTGGACACTCAGTAATAAAAACAGGCTTATTCATGTAACATATCTTTTCTTCGTTTTACAATTGCTTTGTTAATTTTTTTGACCAGCCCTGGTCCTTGGTATATAAACCCAGTGAAGAGTTGAACAAGTGTTGCTCCTGCTTCTAATTTCTCTAACGCATCTTCAGCACTGTGTATCCCTCCTACTCCAATTATTGGAAATTTATTTTCAGAATGGATTGATAGATAGCGAATAATTTCAGTTGATCTTTTTGTTAAGGGTTTTCCAGACAATCCACCTGCGCCAATTTCTTCAACTGTTTTGTTATCTGTATTCAGATTGTTTCTTGAGATTGTAGTGTTTGTAGCAATCAATCCATCAATTTTTGTGTCAAAAACTATTTGAATAATGTCATTCAATTGTAAATCGGTTAAATCGGGGGCTATTTTTAAGAAAATCGGCTGTTTTGCACCTATTGTGTTTTTCTCTTTTTGAAGTTCATTCAATAATTGAGTTAAAGGTTCTTTATCTTGTAACTCGCGTAAATTAGGTGTGTTTGGTGAAGACACATTCACTACAAAATAATCTACATAAGGTTGTAGTATCCTAAATGAAATCAAATAATCTTCAACTGCTTTTTCATTGGGAGTAATTTTATTCTTTCCAATATTTCCTCCAATGATGCAGTGTGGTTTTAATTTTTTTAATCGCTCTGCTATTATTTCTGCTCCATCATTATTGAAGCCCATTCGATTGATAATTGCTTCGTCATTAACCAAACGGAATAATCGAGGTTTTGGATTTCCATCTTGCGCTCGAGGCGTAACAGTGCCTATTTCTACAAAGCCAAAACCACAAGCAGCCAACTCATTAATCCGAACAGCATTTTTATCAAAACCAGCGGCCAATCCAACAGGATTAGGAAAGTCAATACCAGCTACTCTGGTAACCAACAAAGGATTATGGGTTGAAAAACTCATTTTCCACAAGGAGTTTATACCAGGTATTTTCATCACAATACCTAACATGTTAAACGTGAAATAATGAATTTTTTCCGGATTAAATCGAAATAAAAACCAACGAATTAATTTGTACATTTTATTATTTTCATCAAAGATAAAAACACAAAACGAGGTTGTCAATAGAAAACCTCGTTTTGTCAATAAGTATCAGTATTTCTGTTTAGAATTTAGCACGGTATCGTTTTCCAAATTGGATATGACCGCTATTTCTTCCAGGATTGTATGTTATATTTCGAATAATTGTGATGTTTGCATAAAGCATCGCATCTTTTTGTTTATCTCCACGTTGACTGCCAGGATTAAATGCTGAAGGATTGTGTGAAGGGTTTGACATGTAAGCTGAATTTGGTCCATAAGCTTGTGCTAAAGCCGCAGGATCGTAATAAACTCCATGTACATCATCAATGTAATCAGAAAAAGTTTTCACATAAGTTAACTCCATACCTATTCTCCACATACGGTTAATTCCAATTCTAAAACCAACTCCTAATGGAATAACTGCAGTTACACGTTTGTATTGTTTTGGTCCGTCTGGTAAACCTTGTCCTTCTGTGTGTAAATCGTGAAGAGCAACCCATGCACCATTCATATTGCCTTTTGGATTGTAATACATAATTCCAATACCACCAAATAAGTACAATTGCTCGTTGTGATCGGTAAAACCTCTTAATCCAGGAATATTGAATCGGCGTCCAATCTTCTCGTTTGCCAAAACAATAACTTCAAATCTCTGGCTTAAACTGATGAAGAAAGATTTGAAATTTAGGTTTCTCATGTTTCGTATAGGCTCAGTAGTCAATGCGTCATTTCCACGCAACATACCACCATTGATAATAGTAGATGTGGCATAGTAAGGATGAAAACGATAGCGGTATGCGAAAGATCCACCTAAATGCGTTGAATTAAAATCTAAATCTTTTAAACTATAATCGGTTCCAATTTGATTTGCTCCACCAAGGTCACCAAGGAATTCAGTAATTCCTATACCAAGTGTTAACTCATGTTTATTCATCGCCCAATTTCGTTGAGTATTAAAATTGGATGGCTGCGCAAAAGTGAGGTAAGTAACAGAAACAAATACAAACAATAATCGGTGTTTCATCTAATGAAGTTTGAAATTCTTTGCTAAAATAGGACATTCATTTAGAATATACCTACCGTTCAACACATTTTTTATCAAAAAATTGATGTTAATGAATAAATCAAAGATTTAGTTGAACAAAAAAAGCCTCAAAACGAATTTTGAGGCTTTTGGTGCTATGCAGCGTATTTTTTCAAGAATTGCGATCGTAATTTATCGACAGCTCTGAAGGTTTTAACCTTGGCATTGTTTTCAGTAATCCCTTCATTCTCACCAATTTCTTTGAAACTTAGTCGTTGAAAAAAACGCATTTCAATCAGTTTTATTTGTTCTGAATTGAGTTGTTGGATGGAGATAAAAAGTGCGCTTTTCATTCTTTCTTCATCTTGCTTGTCAAAAAACAGTTCATCGAATACAGGTATGTGAAGCTGATCGATTGTTACACGTTTTTCATCTTTACAATCTCTGAATGTTTGGTACAATTCGCTTTTTGCAATTCTGAATAACCACGAACCAAATGGCACTCCTCTGTCTTCAAATTTTGCAATGTTTTGAATTGCTTTTTCAAAAACTTGTGATGTAATATCGTGTACCTTTTCTATATCAGGCATTCTGTTTTTCAAGTATTGAAACACTGGGTTGTAATACTTGCGGTAAAGCGGGTCAAATCTTTTCGGATTTTGTTTCGCTTCGTTCACCCAGATTTGCTCTTGTAAAAGCATTTCCGGTGTTTGATGGAAATAAGTGTTAATAAACATGGTATATTTGGATTTTGGGTTTGCATAACTAAATTGGGGTTTAGATAATAACGAATGTTGGTCGCAATTATTTTATTAAGTTACTTGGATTTGTATAAAAAACAAGAACTTTTCGACCTACATGTATTTAGCAAGATATGAAATAACATTTTGTTTAGATTAAAATTACTTGTTAATATCTAAAACAAAAAGCATTCCAAAGTTTAATATTTAAACGCTTTTACATCTATACTTTGTGAACAATATAGAGTATTTCATCAGGAATGATACGAAATTTCGCTAATTCTTCTGGACTTAATGGAGATTTAGAAAAAGCTATTTCAACTTTAAAACCTGCTCCTTCAAGCCATTGAGGATAATCTCTACCAAACAACCTTACATGGTCTTTTTGCCAAAAGTGTTTCTCTCGATCTTCAGGTGTTGTTATTGAGGAATCTTCATACGTAAATTCCCTAGATAAGTCTTGAGGTACTTGAAATATTCCCCATCCACCGGGTTTCATTACTCGAAATAATTCTCGCATACATTGATGGGCATCATTAACATGTTCCAATACATGATTGCAAAACACTACATCGTATGAATTTTCTTTTAACGGAATATTGTGTAAATCAAAATGGATATCAGCTATGGGAGAAACCAAATCTCCGGTTAAATAATTTAAATTCTTTTGCTTTTTGAATTTACTATGAAAACACTGTTCTGGAGCTATGTGAAGTACATCTAGTTTTGTTGCTGAGAAGAAATTACTTGCACGTTTCAAGTAAATCCACATCAAACGATGCCGTTCTAAGGTTAAATCATAGGGGCATAACACATTTTCTCGATGAGCAACTTTTGACCCATAGGATAAAAATTTCCTAAATGAGAGTTCGCAAACAGGGCACTCAACCTTATTGCCTTTATAGATCATGGGAGCAAAAAGACGGAAAACATAACTCAAACGAATCAACAAGGGTCTTGGGAGTTTGTTTAAAAGGTATTTGTACACTGATTTCATGACAACAAAAATAACAAACAACTTGAACTCATCAAGTTAGTTTTATTTTCTTATTTTATATTTGCAAAATGAGCGTTTTCAAAAGTTGTTTAAACAGTGCTTTGTTTTTTGCCTTATTGGCTTTTCAATCTTTTGCTCAAAAGCTTGATTCTGTTGACGTAATAGACAGTTATAGAAAACATGTTGTTTTGTACACAGATTTTGGTTGGAGCACTGCACCAATGTCAATTCACTATCCTTTTCCGGATGGAATAAAAAAAATTCAACTTCGAAATAATTTTAAACCTGTTATTGGATTGGGTTTTGCATATAAATGGATGGCTCTGCGTTTCAACATTTCACTCCCGGTTTCAGCTAGAACAAAAGCAAAATATGGAAAATCTAATTACCTGAATTTGGGGTTGGAATTTGGCTTTAGAAATATGTGGTTTGATATCAATTGGCACTCGTATCAAGGTTTTGCCATGAAAGATGCATATCGTTGGAATGATTCAATAACAAAGAAAGAAGACAATTTGATTCGACAAGACATAACCACATACAGTTTTGCAATCAATGCCTTTCAGTTTTGGAACAATGATTTTAAAATGCAAGCTTTTAAAGGTAAAACTGCGTCATATTCAGAGGATGTGCGTTCCTTTTATTTGAAATATGTAACTTTTTTGCATAGCATTACCTCTGCCAATCCGATTCTACCAACAGAATTAAGAGATTCAACACAAACAAAATTGTCTGCAACTACCATTGGTTCAATAGATTATGGAGTGGTTCCTGGTTATGCTTATGTGCGTAGATGGCGAAGTTTTCAGTTTGGAATCATGGGTGGTTTGGGATTGGTGCTGCAAGGGAAATATTACACAATCAATGGAGCAAATCGTTCATTCATGGACTTTGCGCCACGATTAGATATTCGAATGACAGCAGGATTAAACAGACCTAAGTTTTTCTGCTTTTTATATGGTGATTTCGATAATAAAACAATACATTTTGAGAAGTTGTATTACATTCAAACCTATTACAATGTAAAATTGATTGTAGGATTTAGAATTCCAACATCAGGCAAACGTGAAAAAGAAAAAGAGGAAAGAAAAAAACAAAAAGAGCTTGAAAATAAATCCAAGCTCTCATCTGTATTTAATAGCAATCAATATTTACTATAAATCTGCTGCATTTGCAATCAATTCTGCTACATCCATAACTTGAACTTCTGATTCTTTATTGAAATTCTTTACTCCATCTGTCATCATAGTATTACAAAACGGACAAGAAGTAGCAATGATTTTTGCATCAGTTTCCAAAGCATCTTCTGTTCGTTCAACATTGATTTCTTTGTTTCCTTTTTCTGCTTCTTTAAACATTTGAGCTCCACCTGCACCACAGCACAATGCTTTAGATTTACAACGTTTCATCTCAATCAATTCAGCATCCAATTTTTCAAGCAATTCTCTTGGCGCTTCATAGATGTTGTTTGCTCTTCCTAAATAACAAGGGTCGTGGTAAGTGATTTTCTTTCCTTTGTACTCACTTCCATCTTTCATTCGGAGTTTTCCTTTGTCAATTAATTCCTGAATAAGTTGAGTGTGATGAATGACATCATAATGTCCGCCTAACTCAGGATATTCATTTTTAAAAGTATTAAAGCAGTGTGGACAAGCAGTTACAATTTTCTTAATCTCATAAGCATTTAAAACTTGAATGTTTGCCATTGCTTGCATCTGAAACAAAAATTCATTTCCAGCTCTTTTAGCAGGATCGCCTGTGCACGACTCTTCTGCTCCCAAAACGGCGAAATTAATTTCACAATGATTCAATATTTTAACAAGTGCTTTGGTGATTTTTTTAGCTCTATCATCGAAACTACCTGCACATCCTACCCAAAATAATACATCTGGAATTTTTCCTTCGGCTAACATTTCAGCCATAGTTGGCACTTTCAAGGTACTCATATCTATATTTCCTTTATTTTCTAATTAATCTTCTTGTATCCAATTTCCTCGATCTGCTGGAGAGAACTGCCAAGGTGCTCCGTTATTTTCTATATTTGTAAACATTCCTGTTAATTCAGAAGGAGATTTGGATTCTTCCATAACCAAATATCGTCTCATTTCTGTGATTATTGAAAGTGGGTCAATGTTTACCGGACATTCTTGAACGCAAGCGTTGCACGATGTACAAGCCCATAATTCTTCTTCAGTAATGTAATTTCCTAACAATGCTTTACCGTCATTGAATTCAACTCCGTTTTTTCTTCTTCCTTCCCCTACTTCAACCAGTCTATCTCGAGTGTTCATCATGATTTTACGTGGAGAAAGCAGTTTGCCGGTAATATTAGCTGGACAAACCGAAGTACATCTACCACATTCTGTACACGAATATGCATCAAGCAAATTTTTCCATGACAAATCAGTTACGTCTTTAGCACCGAAACGTTGTGGCTCGCCTGTAGGTGCAGGAGCTGCGAATGGGTCTGCATTCGGGTCCATCATCAATTTCACTTCATTGGTTACAGCCTCCAAATTTGTGAATTTACCTTTGGGCTCCAAATTAGAGAAGTACGTATTTGGAAAAGCTAATAAAATATGTAAATGTTTTGAATATGGGAGGTAATTTAAAAAAGACAATACCATAATCCAATGTCCCCACCATCCTATTCTTTCTAAAATATGTAATGTATCAACAGACATACCACCAAAAACTTGAGGTCCTAACCATGAACTGATAGCAAAACCAAAAGAACCAGAAGCTGAACTTGCATGTGAAGCTCCAATATTATACAATGCTTCGTCTGCTCCATTCATGGTAAAGATGCAACAAACAAGAATAAACTCCATCACCAAAATCATGTTGGCATCAAAAGTTGGAAAGCCATTCATTTCAGGCTTGTGAAAACGAGCAATTTTCAGAATGTTTCTTCGAGCTAAAAAAGCAATCGTTGCAATAAGAGCAGCTACAGAAAGCACTTCGATTATCGATATTGCAAGAGTATATAATCCTCCTAAAGTTTCATGAAACATTCGATGAGACCCGGAAATGCCATCAGCTACAATTTCAATCAATTCGATTTGAGTGATGATAAATGCAGTGTAAATTCCTAAATGTAGAAAAGCAGGAATTGGTCTTGTAAACATTTTCTTTTGTCCAAGAGCAACAAGAATCATCGTTTTCCACCGCAATTTTGAATTGTCTGTTCTATCCAACTTTCTTCCTAATAAAATATTGGCGCGAATTTTTAGCATGTTGATTGTAAACCAACCGAAGCCACCAATAAGTAAAACAGCAAATAGAATACTTGAAATCATATTAATCTGGAATAGAGTCTAACAAATTACGCAATTTTATTTCGTCTTTCGAAGTAATTGGAACTCCTTTTGTTTTAGCTCCAAAAACTGAAAAATGAATGTATCGTTCTGGGTGTTTTTCTAAGTCATCAACCAATCCTTGTAAACTTTTATTTGTCTGCACAAGTTCGTTGTATAATTTATCATCCTTGAGTAGCTTGCCTAGAGTACCGTTTCCAGATTGTATTTGATCAAATGCAGCATTAATTTTTTCAATGGTGGAATTTGCATTTGTAATTACTTTTTTGAAATCAGCTGTAACTAAATCGTCTGTCACTTTTTCAATATTTCCAAGTACTTTAGTTACTTTTTCATTGCTTGCTTTCAAGTTTCCGGTAATTGATTCAATGTTCGACATAATTTTACTTAGTTTCACCTTTTCAGATGCAACCAATGTTTCTACATCACCAGCAATTCTATCAAACTTCTTGATTGCAGACTTCAAATTTTGTAAAGAAGTTTTTATTTCTGAAGTTGCAGTTGTATCCCAAAATCCTTGCAGTGAAGTAATTGCTTTATCAACATTCCCAATCAAAGATTGCACTTTTTGAAGCACAGGATTTGCATACGATTTGATTTGCCCCATTATATCCAAAAGCACTCCGCCTTGAATTGCATCTTTTTGAGAATAGTACCCTTTTGACAAATCACTACCTAAATGAATGATTAATCCTTTGTTCAACAAATCAACCGATCCAGTTTCAACAATTGATGATTTAGGAAGTTTTAGGTCGTCTGCTTCAATCGTAAAAAGCACTTTTACTTTTTGCAAAGAGTCGCCTTTCAAATTGTAATCTACAGAAATTACTTTACCAACAATTACTCCATTTACATACACAGATGTAGAGGCTCCTAATCCTCCTGAATCAGGGAAATATGCAGTATATGTATCGTCTCCTCCGAAAAAGGAGAATCCTTTTAAAAAATTTATTCCTGTTACTAGCAAGGCAATTGCGAGAATAGCTATAATGCCGGCTTTGTATTCTTTTTTAATTTTCAAGGTTGTTATTTTTCTGCTAATTTAATAGCTTTTTCTAAACTAATGCGCTCTCCGTTCTGAAAAGCTACTACAAATGCATTTGGAAAATCATTTTTTCTGACTTCATTTTTAAAATCATTTGCTGCTTTGTAATTGTTTACAAATTCGCCAACTGTATATTTAAACAACTTATCCTGAAGGTATTCAAACACATGATGATTTTTAAATCGTGAAGAATTGGAAGGAATTTTTGTTTCCGAAGTTTCTATTTGTATCCTGAAAATTACTTGTCCAGCAAGCTCAGGTGAAGTTGTGATTGAGGTAGCGGTTGTATCAGCGGTTGAATTGCTTCCTGTTTTAACGCTTACTCCTTCTAGACTGGCTTTGTACTTTGCAAAAGCATTAAAAAAAGCATTTGCCATTTTACTTTGCCCATCTTTGCTTCCTAAAAATCGTTCTTCTTCAGCATGCGTTAAAAAACCTGTTTCGATTAAAACACTCGGCATTGTTGTTTTATACAAAACTAAAAAACCAGCTTGTTTAACTCCCCTGTTGTATCTTCCTATAGACTTCAATTCAGCTTGAACGTTTTCTGCAAAAAGTATTGATTGGTCTAAGAAAATTGCCAGTTGCAATTGTCTTGCTATAATGGCATCTGGAGTCATATCAAAATCTTTGTACTTCAAACCTCCGTCTTCTTCCAAATAAATGGTGCTGTTTTCACGTTCGGCAATTTTTGCTTGCGCCTCTGTTCTGTGTAGCCCAAGCACATAAGTTTCTGCACCAAAAGCCGACGGAGAAGCTGAATTTGCATGAATGCAAATAAACAAATCTGCATTTGCCTTGTTCGCTATTCTTGCACGTTCATCCAATTCTACAAATACATCTGTATCACGTGTGTACACCACTTTAACATCTGGATATTTCTCTTTGATTTTCTTTCCTAATTCCAAGGCTATTGCTAAACAAACTGTTTTTTCATTGTGTGAAGCACCATGGCACCCCGGGTCTTTTCCTCCATGTCCTGCATCGATAACCACTGTTTTTATTGCAGCTGCTGGTGGCGTTAATGCTTTATTGGATGGGATTTTGAATGCAATAAGCAATGACACTAAAAAAAATAGCGTTATTGACTTAATGATAATCGTGGCATGTTGAATGACTTTCATTTTCTATACTAGAATAGTTGTAAAATTAATGAAACTTAAAACAACAAATAATGCGCCAAAAGAAAACTTTTCTAACATTTAATGTTGATAATTCATCGTTACATGTAATCTACGTTCCATTTTTAGCACGAAATTTGTTAAGTAGCGGTCTGCCTTCAGATTAAACGTGCGTGTGATGTAGTTCGATTGATTGCTAAACGCTGTGGAATTTGTAGTTTTGCCCAGATTAATTTAAGGATTGAAAAAGATAAGTGCGTTTAAATTTTTGATTACCAGAGAGTTCAAGCTGATTGTCTTGTTTGTAATTCTGTGCTTTTCAAACTTATCTTTTGCTCAAGATAGCATCCCAGACTCAACGAACAATTCGAATAGAAAAGAAAAAAAGATTTTTCTGAATGAATCCGATTTTGAATCCATCATTACCTATTCTGCTAGAGATTCAATTTTTTCTGATGTTAGAAAACAGCGAGTGCACATGTATGGTGATGCAAAATTGAATTACGATGGCATCGATATGTTTGCTGATTATCTAATGATTGATCTAGAAAAAAATGAAGTTTTAGCAACATACACTACAGATTCAACCGGTAAAGCAATAGGAAAACCTTTGTTTATTGACAACGGCGACACGTTAAGAGCGGCTTCCATTCGCTATAATTTTGACACCAAAAAAGGATACATTCAAGAAGCTACGATAAAGCAAGATGAGTATTACTTATCTATGGAAAAAGCTAAACGACAAGCTAATGAAGAAATTCATTTTGTACATGGTAAGTTTACAACGTGTAATCTAGAAGAACCCCATTATCATTTTGGTTTATCAAAAGCTATTTTAATTCCTGAAAAAAGAATTGTTTCCGGACCAATGAATTTATGGGTAATGGGAGTTCCTACTCCTCTTGGTTTGCCGTTTGCAATTATTCCAATTAAAGACAAAGGTAAAGATCGTAAAAGTGGCTTTATAATGCCACAATACTCTATAGCTTCTGCTTATGGAATGGGGGTTCAAGACTTGGGGTATTACTTCCCTATTTCTGATAAATTTCAAACTACTGCTTATGTTAC
This sequence comes from Fluviicola sp., assembly GCA_039810825.1. Lineage (GTDB taxonomy): Bacteria > Bacteroidota > Bacteroidia > Flavobacteriales_D > Crocinitomicaceae > Fluviicola. The sequence continues at coordinate 18,496 of JBDHXR010000020.1, read as the reverse complement.
AGCGTTTACTCGCGGTAGTTTTGGCGTACGAAACTATTCTGAATATGCCCGCAAGTATAAATTTACAGGAAATTTTGATGTCGGATACACACGTTTTCGCTATGGCTTCCCGGATTCTACAGCACTAAGCACTACAACATTTAAGTGGAACCACATGCAAGATCCAAAATTAAATCCAAATTGGACCTTTTCAGCAAACGTGAATTTCAACTCAAATTCCAGTAACAAGAAGAATATCAACATGTTGAATAATGATCAATATTTCAATAATACATTGAACTCTGATATCCTTCTAGGTAAAAAATTTGGTGCGCTTCCTATTTCAGCGAATATGAAATTAAGCATGCGACAAAACTCTGCAACAAAAATTATTGATTTAACCTCTCCAATAGTTAATTTTCAAACTACAAACAGAATTTATCCTTTCAAGAAAGTGAATAAAGTTGTTGGATTTAGCTACTCAAACGAAATTCAAAATCGCTCATCATTCAAAGACCAATATTTGAAAAAGGGGCAAATGGATAGTATTGGACATAATTATCGAAACGGAGTTATGCAAAACTTCAATGTTCAAGCTACGTTTAGCATTTTCAAGAGTATTTTGCGCTTAACTCCTTCAGCTACATACAAGCAAGTTTATAACTTTCAATCCATTGTAAAAAACGTGGATGCAGGCAATGTGTTGAAAATTGACACACTCGGTAAGGGTGGTTTCTCACATTCCTTTACTACAGGGATGTCGTTAACTACCAATTTTTATTCGTATTACAGGTTTATTGGAAAAAGAAAGACGCTTTTAAGACACGTAATGACTCCAACTGTTTCATTTAATTATGCTCCAAATATTCAAATGGGAAAATCTTTTTACACAGACACTTCCGGTAAAACAATTGAATACAGTAGGTATGAACGAAGTTTGTATTCTGAATATTTATCAAAATCTTCCGGAAGAATTGCTTTTGGGTTGAGTAATACCTTTGAATTGAAACAAAAAAGTTCTAAAGATACACTCACAGGCTTCAAGAAAACTCGAATTATTGACAATTTGTTCTTGAATACAGATTACGATATGTTCAAAGATTCTATGAAATGGTCAAATTTGAATATGCGTTTAGTAATCAATCCAAACAAGTTTATAAATCTAACAATTTCTGCTTCGCACAGTTGGTATGGATGGGATGATTCCACTGGTAGAACAATAAAAACTTTTGCTTTTAAAAATGGACAAGGAATTGGAAGAATTCAAAATGCTTCTTTTGCCACAAGCTTGGTGTTAACAAGTAAAAAAAACAGAGACAAATTAACTTCTATATCTAACCAAATGTCTAATGTTTGGAATCCTGAATACCAACAATGGATACTAAATCCAAATCATATGGTCTATTTTGAAATTCCATGGAAAATAACCCTCGATCATATTTTTTCATTGAACTTAAACCAAAGTACGCAAGAATACAGAGACAAGCATTATCTACCAACAAACACCTTGTCTATAAATGGAGATGTAAATATTACTCCGAATTGGAAAATTGCAGCGCGAATGTTTTACGATATTGAACGGAAAACAATCAGCAACTTAAACATAAACCTATACCGCAATATTCATTGCTGGAATGTGACGTTTAATTGGGTGCCAATTGGTACAAATAAAAGTTTTGTGATTGGAATTCGTGGAAATGCATCAGCTTTACAAAATGCAAACATCAACATTCGAAAACCTCCTATTGTATTGGAATAATACGCTCAGTTTTTTTTTATCGAAATATATGCTATATTTATCGATATAAACCTAAATGTCGAGCGATTTGGATTATTTTTCTATAGACAAACAACCTTTCCCAAAAAAAGGTGACATCATACTGTCTGAACCTTTTATTCATGACACTCATTTTACACGAGCTGTTATTTTACTTTGTGAAATCACAGATAATGGAGTTTTTGGAGTGGTATTAAACAAACCTGTTGCTGTTGATTTGGATGAAATTATTGATAGTGATATTGGTAAAAATGCAAAGCAAGGTTTTTCCATTTCTCTTGGCGGACCAGTTGATGACAACCATTTGTACTATATTCATTCCGACTCTACAATTCCAAATTGCGAGAGAATTTCTGGAGACTATTATTTTGGTGGTGATTTCGAAGTGTTAAAATCAAAAATAAACTCAAACACTTTGAATAACAGCAACGTATTCTTTTTTGTTGGATATGCCGGCTGGGATTTTCAACAGTTGAAAGAAGAAATTGAAGATTCATGTTGGCTGGTTGTTTCCATGCCAGATATTACCGAGTCGTTGTTATCTAACAAAACTGAATTGTGGAGAAATTTGGTTGCCAAATTTGGCGGAAAATATAAATCAATGTCTGAGTATCCAATAAATCCAAGTAACAATTAACTTTGTGTTCTGAATAATAAATTGAAATGAACATTCCATTAGCAGAACGTATGCGCCCTCAGAAGCTTTCAGACTACATTGGTCAGAAGCATTTGTTGCAAGAAGGTGGAATGTTGAATCGTGTGTTGAATTCGAGGGTGTTACCTTCGATTATTTTTTGGGGTCCGCCCGGAGTTGGGAAAACAACGTTGGCAACTTTGTTGGCTAAAGAATTGAAACGCCCATTCTATACTCTTTCAGCCATTTCATCTGGCGTAAAAGATGTTCGAGAGATTATTCAGAAAGCTGAAAGTCAAGGCATGTTTAATCAAGGTGGATCGGTGTTGTTTATTGATGAAATTCATCGGTTTTCAAAATCTCAGCAAGATTCATTACTTGGAGCGGTAGAAAAAGGGACAATTACCTTAATTGGTGCAACTACTGAAAACCCTTCATTTGAAGTAATCTCTGCCTTACTCTCAAGATGTCAAGTATATACGCTAGAAAACCATTCATTAGCAGAATTGAAAGTGTTGTTGAACCGAGCGCTATCGGAAGATGAATTTCTAGCTAAAAAAACAATAAATATTGTTGAAGACAGGGCGTTGTTCGCTGTTTCTGGTGGTGACGCTCGAAAAATGCTGAATTTACTAGAGATTGCCGTTAATTCATATAAACCGGATGAAAAAATTTCGATTACAGATGAATTAATTCATCAAATAGCACAGCAACGGGTTAAATATGATAAAGATGGTGAGCAACATTACGACATTATTTCAGCCTTCATTAAATCCATTCGAGGAAGTGACCCAGATGCAGCCGTATATTGGCTAGCTAGAATGATTGAAGGTGGTGAAGACCCTAAATTCATAGCGCGAAGGCTCTTAATTTCTGCTGCTGAAGATATTGGACTAGCCAATCCAACAGCTTTGATTTTGGCAAACAACACTTTTCAAGCAATTCAAACAGTAGGTTTCCCAGAAGCACGTATTATTCTTTCTCAATGTGCCATTTACTTAGCAAGTTCACCAAAAGGTAATGCAGCCTATTTGGCTATTGATGAGGCTTTGGCTGTTGTTCGTCAAGATCCGAATGTTCCTGTTCCTCTACATTTACGCAACGCACCTACAAAGCTGATGAAAGAATTAGGATATGGTAAAGAATACGCCTATGCTCATCAATTTCCGGGGAATTTTGTGTCGCAACAATACATGCCTGATGGTTTGGAAAAAGTTTCGTTTTTTCATGCGGGCAGTAGCGCAAAAGAACAAGAAATTGGTAAAACAATTGAAAAGCTTTGGCCTCTAAAAACAGATAAATAATGGGAAAATTTTTGTACCATATTTTTGTATTTCCCTTGTCGAAAATGCCTTTGTGGCTAAGTTATCGTTTTTCAGATTTATTCTATCTGTTATTAATCTCTGTATTTCCGTATAGAAAAAAAGTAATTGAAAGAAATATTAGTTGCTCGTTTCCAAACAATTCTGTAAAAGAGAACAGACGAATAAAAAGAAAGTTTTATAGGTTTTTTGCTGATATGCTGCTTGAAGGAGTTAAGAACCTAAGTATTTCTGAAAAAGAGTTAAAGAAGAGGTTTGTCATAGAAAATCCGGAATTGATGGATCGGCTTTATGAGCAAAATAAAAGTGTGATTCTAGTTTCTGCACATTACATGAACTGGGAATGGATGATAACGGGTCAAAATTTATTTTTCAAACACCAAGCCATTGGTATTGGGATGCCGTTGACTAGTAAATACTGGGATAAAAAAATCAATTCATTGCGTTCAAGGTATGGAATGCACGTTGTTCATGCTAAAAATGTGAAAGAAACATTTGTTGACTATGCTAAAAAAGGTGTTTTAACTGCTACTCTGGTGTTGAGTGATCAAAGTCCGGCAGATTCTAAAAAAGCTTATTGGACAGATTTTTTAAATCAAGAAACAGCAGTATTATTTGGTGCAGAAAATTTAGCAAATCAATACAATCAAGCTGTTGTTTTTTATCTTCCAACACGTGTAAAAAGAGGATATTATTCAGCTCAGTTACATTTAATCACAGACAAGCCTAAAGATCTGTTATGGGGTGAAATCACAGAAGCACATACAAAACTTTTGGAAAAACGAATAATTAACGAACCTGCTCCTTGGTTATGGTCGCACAAACGTTGGAAAAGAGAAAAACCTGAAAACTTAGATTCTCTTCGTAGAGAGCAAAAAGAAAAATTTGTAAAAACCTTTAGGTAGTACTTAATCTTTCACAGATGAAGCAATGTATAAAAGCTTTTCTTTAGATTGTTTCCCGATCACTTTTTGAACAAGTTCTCCTTGACTATTTATAAACAAAAGAGTTGGATATGCTCGCACACTAAAAATTTTAGAAAGTGAAGGACCATCTGCATCTTTTTCTGCGTCCACTTTTAAATTGATGAATTTTGAGTTGAACACCTTCCCTACTTCTGCATCTTTGAAGGTAGTAGCAGCCATTTCTTTACAAGGTCCACACCAAGTAGTATGCATATCAATAAAAATCAACTTCCCTGATTCTTTTGCTAGCTTCAGGGCTTTCTCAAAAGAAATGGATTGAAATTTTATTCCTGAATCCTTCTTTAATGTGCTTTCAAAAGGAGAAAAGGAGAAAAGAGGAATGAACAATATCAGTACTAATAAATTCAAGTTTTTCATAACTGGTAAATTACAAATCATAAGTTTGACTAAATTAGCAATAATTTAAACAAAGACCATTCCAAAATGTCATTTTCTATTGATTTCATACATTGTGAGCTTCATTTACAAGATGAAATCATGAATCTAATTACGGAATGGGAATCTGGAAAAACACTGTTTCCGGTTCAAACCAGTGGTTCTACCGGAGCACCAAAAGACATTCTTCTAAAACGTGAACAAATTATTTCTTCCGCAAACAGAACAAACGCTTTTTTTAATTTGAATGAGAATTCACACGTTTGTTTGTGTATTTCACCTTCAAAAATAGGCGGAAAAATGGTTTTGCTTCGAGCCTTAATTGGAGGGTATAAAGTGTCTGTATTCCCTATTCAGGCGAACCCATTTAGTAGTGTCGATATTAAAATAGACTCCTTTGATTTTGTGTCCTTAGTACCGTATCAGCTTTATGATTTGGTGACTAACACTCCTAAAATTCTCCTTCATTTCAAAACAATTCTTCTTGGCGGCTCATTGCTTACTTCAGATCTTGAAGCCAAAACTGTTAAGGCTCATTCAAACTGTTACATTGGTTTTGGTATGACTGAAACTGTTTCTCATATTGCACTTCGCAAGCTGGGCATGCCGTATTACACATGTTTGGATGGAGTGAGCATTGTGGTTGAAAATAATAAAATGGTAATTTCTGATACTTTGTTGAAAATTAATCGCCTTGAAAGTACGGATTGTATTGAATTGAAAGCCGACAACACTTTTAAATGGCTTGGTAGAAATGATTTTGCGATTAACAGTGGAGGCATAAAAATTCATCCTGAAGAAATAGAGCAATATATTTCCGCATTTGTGCCATCTGCTTTTATAATATCTGGAATCCCAGATGAACAGCTTGGTGAAAAATGCGTGTTACTCATTGAAGAACCACTTACAGAAGACAAATGGAGTGAGCTAAAAAATGTTGTGTTAAAAAAATTCGGTGCTTTTTCAGTTCCTAAAAATCAGATTAAGGCACAACTAATATTTGGTGAAAATGGCAAAATACTTCGTTTACAAACAGTAAAACAGTTATTGAATGACTAGAAGTGAATGTTATCGAATTCTTGGTCTTTCTGAAGGTGCAACAGAAACGATGATTCGCAGGCAATACAAAAAGCTTGCAATGCGACTTCATCCAGATGTTAATCCGGATCCCAAAGCACACGAATCTTTTATATTGCTTAGTCAGGCTGTAGAAAATTTACTTTCTGGAAGTGCCGATGTCTATTCAACCAAGAGAGAATCAAGACGAAAAACTGGAAAAGAGAATGAAGACGAAATAGCAGAAAGAATGCGTCAAGCCAAAGAGCGATTTGAATTTCAACGTAGGCAAGAAGCACTAGAAGAGCATCGTTACTTTTTATCCTTAACAACGGGAAAGAAGTGGAAATTATTCAAACTGGTATCCATTTGTTCTATAGTATTTGCAGGACTTCTCATTCTTGATACTTTTTTGCCCAATCATTACAAATCAGATAAACTTGTTTCTATCGGCACATATAAATACAGTGGAATAAAGTACAATGAATTGATGCAAATTCAACTGAAAGAAAATGGAAACTATTTAATTGAAAACAGATTAGGGTTTTGGAGAAATATTTATCCGGAAGTTAGAATACGCACTACATGGATATTTCATTCACCAATTGAAATATTTGTGTCTGATGATTACACTACTTATTCAGCCAAGTTTGATTCTCACATGCTCAGTCTTAAAGGATTCTTGATTTTTTTCTTTCTTCTGCCCTTGTATCCACTTATTTTTAAAAGAAAAAAAATTGAGTTTGTAATTATTTACCACACAACATTTTGGGTTAATAGTGTTTTGCTAAGCTATTTACTGGTTACAGAAAGCAGGGGCTTACATGTCTTGTTTTTAGGATTCTTATAGATTGAAATCTACTTTTTCATGGCTCGATCCATGTCACGCTTATCGTCTTTCTCTTTTAAGGACTGGCGTTTGTCATGTAATTTTTTTCCAACAGCTGTTGCGATTTCAATTTTCAACCAACCTTTGTCTGACAGAAAGAGTTTTAAGGGAACAATGGTATTGCCTTTTACCTTTAGCCACTTTTCAAGTTTTTTGATTTCTTTTGTGTTTAGAAGCAGTTTTCTGTCTGATCTGGCGCTGTGATTGTAAAAAGAAGCATTTTCGTAAGGTGAAATGTGCATATTTCTAACAAACACTTCATTGTTATCTACTACGCAATACGCTTCTAAAATACTAGCTTTTCCATTGCGAACAGCTTTTATTTCAGTACCTTTCAAAACAATGCCTGCAGTGAAAAATTCATCCAAATGATACTCAAATCGAGCACGTTTGTTTTTTATATTCACTTCGTTTTTAGACATTATTCAACTGAGTTTGAAAATTTTCACCCCATTCTTTTATGCCTTTATAGAAGAAAATTATTGCGCCAAGCATTAGAATATGACTAATGTCATCTTTATTTAACCACTGATGCGGATTTATTTTCAAAATAAAAAAGAAGGCAGAAGGCAAAAGAATAATTACTCCAATTAAAAATTTATTAATGAAATCATTAGAAGATGTTCTGTTTCGGATATAAATTAAATAGAGACCTGTATAACATAAGTAAGTTACAATCGCATCAATCGCGATGAAAATAAATTTTTGAGTAACAATTGAGATGACGCAAAGGAGTATGCATCTTACCCATACCAAGGACTTTCCTAACGAAGTTGGCTTGGAAACTCCGATAAAGTTCATCACTCCCAGTGCAGCAAATCCATTGGCTACGCTACCAAGAATCCAACTTGGAAATTTTCCTGGAATCCCTGTATATAAAAAGAAAAGATGTCCTAGTCCACCAAAAAAAGTAGACAGCCCGAAAGTCAAGTAAAACAATCTCCAGAAATAATTTGCTTTACAATCAAAGCGTTTCAGTCTAAAAAAAGCATAAATACAGAAAGATGCAATGACCCAATTAAGAATAAAAGCCATTGGTTCTTGTAGATTTAGTCCTAATAAATTGAAATATATTGTATCCACGATGCAAAAATACACATACTAATATAAACGGCAACATTAAAATATTAATGAAGGTTAAAAAAGTGTATTCTTGAAAATCTTAATTTTGCGAGAATGAATCTTCCATCAAAACATCTTGAAGAAGCAGTTGAATTGTTTAGTTCGTTTCCCGGAATCGGTAAAAGAACGGCATTGCGTATGGTTTTAAATCTTTTGAAGAGAGAAAATGACGATCTTCAAAAATTTGGTGACGTTATTCAAAAGATAAAGTTTCATGTAAAAAGTTGTGAGAATTGTGGGAATATTTCAGACCATGATGTTTGCGCTGTTTGTTCAAATCCTAGCAGAAATGCTCGGTTGATTTGTGTAGTAGAAGATATACGAGATGTAATGGCAATTGAAGCCACTAATACATTTCAAGGAATGTATCATGTGCTTGGTGGTGTTATCTCACCAATGGAAGGAATTGGACCAAGTGATTTATTCATTAACAAACTCATAGAGAAGTGTATAGATAGAAAGGTTGACGAAGTAATTTTGGCATTAAGCCCAACAATGGAAGGTGACACGACCAATTTCTATCTATTCAAAAAACTTTCTCAAGCAAACATTATCATTACTACACTTTCTCGCGGAATTGCAGTAGGAACAGAAATTCAATATGCAGATGAAATGACACTTTCGCGTTCATTGAAGTACCGTATCCCTTTTCAATCTTAATTTTTTTTTATGTTAATAAAACCCAATTAACAAGAAAATTATATATTTGAACTCAAAATAAGTGAATAAAGATTTATGATTAAGGAGTTTAAAGCGTTTTTAATGCGCGGAAACGTGGTTGATTTAGCTGTTGCAGTAGTTATTGGTGCAGCCTTTACGGCCATAGTAAATTCGTTGGTTGCAGACATTATCACACCTATGATATTGAACCCGGCAATAGAAGCTGCAGGAGTTAAAAATCTTGAAGACTTAGCATGGGGAGCAGTTAAATACGGTAAGTTTTTAGCTTCCATTATCAACTTTATTATTGTAGGTTTTGCGTTGTTTATGCTTATTAAAGGTGTAAATAGACTTCAGAAGTCTAAGAAAGAAGAACCTGCAAAAGAATCTCCGGCAGTGCCATCTACTGAAGAAAAACTTCTTACAGAAATTAGAGACTTATTGAAAAACAAATAGTTTCCACTTGAAAACAATCTTTTTTTATATCTTAAATTAGGTAAAATCTAAAACAACATGACAAGTATTTTTGTTGCTAAACTTGATTTTAATGTAACTGATAACGAGTTAAAATCACTTTTTGAACAGCACGGAAAAGTAAGCAGAGTTACTATTGCTAAAGACAAAGAAACAGGTAAACCACGTGGGTTTGCATTTGTAGAAATGTTTGATGAATCTGAAGCACAACAAGCAATCGATTCTTTGGATAATTTTGCAATCAACGGTAGAAACATTGCTGTGAAAAAAGCAGATGACCGAAATGCAGGAAGTAAACCTCAAGGCGGTGCTGATAATAAATTTAAAGAAAGACCTTCATTTAAATCCAATGACCAGCCTAGAAAAACGTTCGACAACAATTCTAGTTCTTATACAGAAAGAACTGCAAGAGAAAGTTTTGATAATCAAGGCTCAGTAAAAGAGCAAAATGACTTTCAACCAAAAGTAGTTGATCGAAAAAAAGACAAAGAAAAAGAAAAACGTTCTGGCGATAACCCAAAGAAAACTAAAATGTCTGCGTATAAAAAAAGTGGGAAATCAGATCGTTTCGTGGATGATGACGAAGACGATGATGATTTAGACTTTTATTACAACAGAAATCGCGCTGAATCATGGGACGATGACGACGAAGAAGAAGATTAAACTTTTTTCACAAACACCTATCTATTTTATTCATACATTTGTATTTCCATATTGGGGTCGACCTTGGATTTGACAGCGGTAGCGGTTTCGATGGGAAGCATGCCGAGTTATGAGATGCAACTCGTTAATTACTAGTCTCAAACAATAATTGACAACACGTCATACGCACTTGCTGCTTAATCTGCTGAATGTAGATCAGGCTTAATCAGTTGAAGATATTAGTAGGCTGACAAGTACTTTCACCGAGGTTCTTGATTTACGAAACTCGGACTTTGAAAGTTCAACAATGTAAATCTAGCTCCAAGTTTATCTCGAACAAGGCGCGAAATTTTAGAGAATAAGTCAAGGTTTTGGGTGCTTTTGTCCGTGTCTTGATCGAAAAACAACCAAAAGATAAGCATGTAGAAGACATAGGGATTCATCGTTTGGACGAGGGTTCGAACCCCTCCGACTCCACCAAAGAAAGGAAGCCAAGTGCTTCCTTTTTCAGTTCAAGAAGCTACTGACTGAAAAACTGGAAAATCTTTTTCATTGTCACTTTGCTCAAAGCCACCAAGTGGCCAAAGGTCTTGTTTTGACAGCATTCTAAGCCGTTCGGGAAAACAGCGCTTCCCCCGCTACCGCGCGTGTCCTCACAAATACAGGCCTAGACTTTTTTGGTTCTACCTCATACCTGCGGCGCTAGTTCGCCTGGTATTCGTCTTCACCAGCTATCGCTGGCTCTTTTGGGGCAATGCCAAAAAGGTGTGTAATATTCCCATTAAAAAATCTGCAACATCTAAGGGATCCACTTCTTTATTGGGATTAGTATAATCAGAATAGATCTTTGCTCCTGTGGTTACTGTGCTTACAATGCCAGTTATAATATTTGCTCTACCTATGTTTTTTGCTACACTATTAAAATATCTTGAGCCATATCTTGTCATTTTGCTAAGATAATTTATGCAATGTTATCTTAACTCACTGTCCAATTATATATAGTAAGTCCACCTTCGGTACGTGGACGGTAATACATACGTTGCCAACTGACAGTTTCATTGCCTGACTGGATGGTTTCCTTTTCTTGTTTTACAGGTACAAGATCCTCTGCACCTGAAAGCAGAAATATATCTTCATCATCATGATATACTGGAATACCTCGATTGGTTTTACGTGTCACACCTGGTATGCCCAGCGCCCATCCCATTCCGAATGCACCGTTCCCATTTCCGGTACTGTAGCTTAGCGTTAGCTCAGGCTGAAAGCCATTTCTTCCGGCAGGAACAGCCACAGGAACACTAAAATTTCCAGTCCCCGTAAACAGATCGGGAGCAAATTTTTCTCCCATCCCGCTTTGGGCACCTCCACCCGAAGGCGGAACGATCGCTGATGTACCTTTGGTGTTTGACATAGTTTTTTAAGTTAAAAGTTGAAAATTAAAAGTGAAAAATTTGGATACACTGTTCATTTTTAGTTTTTCATTTATCATTTATCACTGTTCATTTTTCAATAATCTTCTTCGTTTGGTTTATTTAATATTTGTCCTAATTGGTGTAACTTGTCGGTTAACAGTTTTTTATCAATCAGTTTGGTTTCGTAATCAGCAATAACAGCAGGGCTTACATTTCGTGCCATTGCGTATTCTACCACTTCAATATCTTTTCCTTTGCAAAGTAAAATACCAATGCTCGGATTTTCGTGTGGTCGTCTTACATCTCGGTCTAATGTCTCCAAATAAAAATTGAGTTTGCCTAAAAATTCGGGTTCAAAATCTTCAATTTTCAGTTCAAACAATACCATACATTGCAAATCTCTGTGGTAAAAAAGCAAATCCGTATAAAAATCTTTGTTACCAACCTGCAAACGGAATTGCTCGCCCATATACGTAAAACCTTTACCGATTTCCAAAATGAATTTTTGTAAGTTGAGCGAAATGGCTTTTTCCAGATTTTTTTCGCTGTGTCCATCGGGCAAATCCAAAAACTCAAATACGTAAGGGTCTTTGAAAAGATTTTCGGGTAATTGTGTTCCCACTGCCGACACAAAAAGAAATGTTAATAACTCCCCTATTTATACCAAATATTATCGGGTATTATTGTTTAACTTCATCAACTCATTTAGAACCACATGAACCGCATTAAAGAAGTACTTCAGGAAAAAGGTATCAAACAAACATGGTTGGCTGAAAAGCTAGGTAAAAGTTTCAATATGGTCAATGACTATTGCAATAACCGGCGCCAACCTACTTTGGAAATCCTTTTCCAGATTTCAGAAGTTTTGAATGTATCTCCAAAAGACTTGATCGACACAAATCGGAAAGAAAATTCTGTGGAAAAATGATAAGAGCAAAACATAAGAATACTTCTGCTGTTAAAAGATTTATAAAAACAGTTATGATAATTCTGCTCGCTTTTCTAATTGTGGGTATAATTATCAATTGGTTTCAAACCAATAAGCCTCAAAGCGATCAAGCTAGGTTAAAGGAGTTGAAAGAGCAAAAGGAAGCATACGAAAAAGGCCTTCTTAAAGCAACGAACAATGAACGATGGATATACATTGTAGCTCGTACACTCATCGCTATCTTACTCGTTTTATCAAATTTCCTTTTCTTTTGGTATTGGAATAAACCGATTGACTACAACAATCAAATCAACTTCAACGAAGTTCTGATTCTTGGATATTCATTTATAGCCTTTATCATCGCCGGAACTCCTACACGTTTTGTCGAATTAATTAGAACAACGATTTACAATTGGCGTAAGCGCGCACATGTTGGTAATATAAATATTGAAGAAGTAAACAAAGAAATTGCTCTTCTGGAAGAACGAATTAATAAAATAAAAGCTGCTTAACTCGCTATGGCAAAACAATCCGCAAAAAATACCAAATCCATCGAAGAAACCCTTTGGGATTCCGCGAACAAATTAAGAGGAACAGTTGAGTCCTCGGAATACAAGCACGTTGTACTCGCTTTGATCTTCTTAAAGTTCACATCGGATAAATTCGAAGAACGTCGACAAGAACTCATTGCTGAGGGAAAAGACAAATACCTCGAAATGCCGGAATTCTACAACATGAAGAATATCTTCTTCTTGGCTGAAGAAAGCCGTTGGAGTTACATCATTGCCAACGCCAAACAAAACGATATTTCCCTGAAGATTGATACGGCTTTACATACCGTGGAGAAAAACAATACCTCGTTGAAAGGTGCCTTGCCCGATAACTACTTCTCACGCTTGAACATGGACGTAAGTAAGTTGGCTGCTTTGTTGGACACCATCAATAACATTGATACACTCAAAGACAAACAGCAAGACATCGTTGGGCGTGTGTATGAATACTTCTTAAGCAAATTTGCTCTTGCAGAAGGAAAAGGTAAAGGGGAGTTTTATACACCGAAAAGCATTGTAAACTTGATAGCAGAAATGATTGAACCCTACAAGGGAATCATCTATGACCCCGCTTGTGGTTCTGGAGGTATGTTTGTTCAGTCTATGAAGTTTATTGAAAGCCACCACGGAAATACGAAAGACATTTCCATCTACGGACAAGAATACACGAATACCACTTACAAACTGGCGAAAATGAACTTGGCCATCCGTGGAATCTCTGCCAATTTAGGTGCAGTAGCCGCTGATACTTTTGCGAAAGATCAACACCCAGATCTGAAAGCCGATTTCATCATGGCGAATCCTCCGTTTAACCAAAAGGACTGGCGAGCAAGTGATGAATTAACAGACGACCCACGTTGGAGAGGTTACGATGTACCGCCAACCAGTAATGCGAATTACGCCTGGATCCTCAACATGGTGAGCAAACTCTCCGATAACGGCGTTGCAGGTTTTATCTTGGCCAACGGTGCACTTTCCGGTGGTGGTGAAGAATACAAGATCCGCAAGAAGTTGATAGAGAATGGTATTGTGGAGGCGATTGTTATTTTACCACAGAACATGTTTTATACCACCAACATTAGTGTTACGCTGTGGATTTTAAATAAAAACAAAAAAGCCAGATCACTTCAATTGCCGGATGAAACACGGAATTACAGAGATCGTCAACATGAAGTATTATTCATGGATTTACGTGAAATCGGCGAGCCGTTTGAGAAGAAGTTTATTCAGTTTTCAGAAGAACACATTAAAGAAATTGCAGCTACCTATCACAACTGGCAACAAAGCAATTCAAATTATACCAACACTCCAGAGTATTGTTATGCTGCTTCCATGGAAGAAATTAAAGCCAAAGATTATTCATTAGTTCCGAGTAAGTATATCGAGTTTGTTAACCGGGATGAGAACATTGACTTTGATGAAAAGATGCAGGCATTGAAGGATGAGTTTTCAAAACTTTTGAAAGAGGAAGATCAATCAAAAAAAGAATTATTAAAAGTTTTTCAAGAATTGGGGTATGAGATCGAATTATAAGAAGTTAGGCGATTTCATTCGGCAGGTTAAAGAGAAAAACAAGGATAATCTGTATTCTGAATTGTTGGGGATCAACATTGACAAATTTTTCATGCCCTCAGTTGCCAATGTTATTGGAGTCGATCTTACAACTTATAAAGTTGTCCGAAAGGGGCAATTTGCATGCAATAGGATGCACGTTGGACGGGATTATAGAATTCCGATTTCACTTTCACATCGTGATGAACCATTTATAGTTTCACCAGCCTATGATGTATTCGAAATAAACGATACTTCTGTTATACTACCAGAGTATCTCATGATGTGGTTCTCTCGAAAAGAATTTGATAGAAACGCATGGTTTTATACGGACGCTGATGTTCGGGGAGGGCTTCCTTGGTCTTCTTTTTGTGAAATCGAACTCCCCATCCCTTCCATTGAAAAACAGCGCGAAATTGTTCGGGAATACAATACCATTGTGAACCGCATTGCCTTGAACGAACAACTCATTCAAAGACTGGAGGAAACGGCTCAGGTGGCTTATAACAAAGTAGTGAACGAAAACAAATGTAAAGAATACTTACTAAAAGATTTGTGCACTTTTCAAGAGGGCTATGTAAATCCTTCTCAAGAAAATGCAAAATATTTTGATGGAAATGTTAAATGGCTTCGCGCGAATGATGTTAACGGAGGATTTATTTTAGATACAAGTAGAACATTGACTGATGAAGGTTTTAATAGTGCAGGATCTAGTGCATTACTGTTCTCTCCACAAACAATTGTTATAACAAAATCAGGAACCATTGGACGACTAGGAATATTGTGTGATTATATGTGCGGAAACAGAGCGGTTATAAACATTAAGCCTAAAGAATCTGAAGATTTACCTTTAATATTTTTCTTCCTGAAAAGTAATTACAATGAATTAGTTGATATGGCTGTTGGTAGTGCCCAAGCGAATTTATACGTTCCTATTTTAGCTTCGATGAAAATAAGTATACCAGATAAAAAAGATTTAAGCCTTTTTTATTTGGTTGCAAATAGTCTGCTTGAATCAATGAGATTAAAAACCAAAGAAAACCAAAAGCTAACGTTACTGAAAGCGTTGTTGCTTTCTAAAATGACCAAAGTTGAAGAATCGATAGAAAAGGAAATGAAAATTATTAATTGAATATACAGAAATTATGGCACACAACTTATACCTAAGCATGTACACATACTCCATTAAGAAAAAGCGAACGAGAATTGGAGCCTCATTAGATAACAACGAGTTTTTAGAACATGCTTATCCCTCTTTGGAAGGAAATAAATTTGAAAACGGTTTTGTTCAAGATATAATTTCATTATTGGATGAAAAAGCATATAAAAATGCTCAAAATACACATGGAGCAATTTTGGATGATAAAAAACTGAACTCATCGCAAAGAACACTCGATATCCTAATTGATGGTGGCTTAACTGGGATAAAACAATTTATCATTGACGAAGATGGGACAAAGCGAGAATTATCTAATGAAGATATTGTTGGTTTAAAGTTTTATGCTAGATTTTGGTTACCGGCAGGGACTAAAACTGCCTATGTTTTCATTCAGAAATATGGTTCAATGAGTATTAAACCCATTTTTGATTCAATTATTTCTGATTTGCTCGGTAAATATGAACTAACCATCGCAAATTCAGCACTAAAAGCTACGACTACTAAGGAGAGATTAAAAAAATTCTTAAAAAATGCTGCACTAAAGAATATCACGATCGTAAGTACGACTTCTATAAACGGAACTGGTGCAGCTGAAGCGTCAACAGTTGAGGTGAAATTGAAAAATTTCAAACCTATTAGAAACACCAAAAACATTGCAAGCCTAGACAATATTCGCTCGGCTCTTTCGAATCATGGCTTTACTATTGGTGATAAACGATACGACATAAAAGGGACTTATGAATATGCTCATGATGGAATAATAGAAGAAAGGACAGCAAAACTCGATGCAAGCGAAGAAACAATTAATATCATTCCGAATATTGTTGTTCCACCAAATTGTATTGATCCTGATAACTATCCGATTTTTGACGAAATGATAAAATTGGTAAATGTGGAAATGGAACAAATTAGAAAAGAATCAAAAATATAACTATGTTAGATATTAGAACACTTCTTACCATAAGAAGAGAAGCATTAGACAGCATAAGTAAGGATAGTGATGGAGAAAAAATTCCAAAAAAATCCTTTAGAATTTTCTTTTTCATTTTGTGGTATATCGTACCGTTGAGTGGGATTGCTACTGTAATCTATAAACAAATAAAGCTGAGTGATTTGCAGGATTATATAGCTGCGAGCATAGCATTATTCACAGGTTTGTTTTTTTCATTATTACTAGGATTGGGAGATAAACTAAGAACGGAAAAAGCAAATCCTAACGTAGACGAGAATAATTACAAACAATTCAAAGAGAATATGCGTCAAATTTCAAATATTACACAATTTATTATTTTGGAAGGTGTGCTCGTTTTTATTCTACTTCTAGTAAACTCACTCGCTAAAACTACAGATTTTCTATGCATTGAAATTGGAATAACATCAATGGCCATTTATTTGTTATCTCAATATACAATTTCAATTGGATTTTTACTTCAGCGTTTTCATCACACCATGAAAGACGAATTAAATAATTCTATTTCATCAACAAATCAAGGCAATGAATAATTGAAATTTGAAACCATGGAATTCTACAATCAACTATCTACTAATTACCTAAATGGCAAAACCATTTATCCGGAATTGCGGCGTTTGGTATCGTTAATTTTGAAGATTACTATCGCATTTAACCTATATGTTTATTGTTGCGGATCCATTGATTACAATAAACTGCACAAATTGAAAGATTATGTTGAGTTTACAATTAGTGGTGAAATCTTTGTCCCATTGTCCTTTCTGCTTTTTACCCATTTGGTTATTTGGTTTTTTTCAAATTTCTTGTTTCATTTCATCACTTACTTTCACGTGTTCAAATTGAAAAAGGGAATAATTAATTATGAAGTAACTCAGGAAGATAAAGAAATTGGTTCAACACTATTTAAGCATGCGATTATCTATGGAATAAATCCAACAGCAACAGATAAGGAAATTGAAGCGTATTTTACTCAGGTTAAAAAGATCATTCAGATTGAATCACAAGACATTAAGGTCATTGAGAAGGATTTTGTTGATATCAAGAATAAAATTGAACAGAATTTTCACTTAGCAGTTTTAATAATAATTTCTTGTTTTTTTCTTGTTTCAACTGTCGACGATTTTGGTTGGATTTTGTTTATATTGAATTTGTTATTTGGACTGATCCTTGGGATTTTTAGTGTTTATTCCTTTTGTGTCATTGAAGTGTTACCAACTTTGTTGTTGAAAATGAAGAATATAATAGACAATTCAAAAGATTTAGATGAAACCAAACCCAACAATTGACTTACATCTAGTTACTAAAATTTTCTCAAATGAACAATTTTGAAGAATACATCAATTATTTCCGACAGCTTAAAATAAGCGTTAACGAAATAACCACCAAAGAACAATTGGATAATCATCAAAAAGTGGTTGTTGCGCACTATGATATTAATGGAAAGGTATTTGAATCCAAACCACTCTATTATAAAAGAATTACTCATGCTCCGAGTATTAAAAATGCCGAATACACTGAGCAATTTTTCCAAGATGCAGTTTATTGGTTAGACATTAATAAACATGAATGGCCACAGTCATCTGGAGAAACCGATATTGATGATTTGATAATTAACGATATTACGGACGATCCCGATTTTAAAAATGAACTATTAAAATTAGCCAACAACCAAGGGAATGGATTCATTCAATTGATATCAAAACAAGGTAGGTCAAATCAGTATTACCGCAATTTTGAAAATAACAATCATTGGCACGATATCATTTTACTGATAAAAGCAATTATTGATGGAGAAACGAACCTAGATACGTATTTAAAGCCTTTGGTGTTTCGCTGGGATGGCAATAAACATACTGATCGCCTGCGCGTTTCACTGAGTTGGCACTTTGGTAGTCGCGCCATCCTTTATCATCTTATAAATAACATTAGCAAAAAGAAAATATCACTATTTAAAGAACTCATGAAACAAGAACAAATTGACCTTCTGCATTTTAAAAAACAAATTATCC
>JBDHXR010000019.1:0-29770 GCA_039810825.1 Fluviicola sp. | reverse complement strand
AAAAACAACGCCCACAATTGTTTCGGGTATTTTCCGGAAAAATTTTGAATGTATGATAGCTGAATTGATGCGCTTTCAGGTAAAGTAGTTTCGTTGCTCATGGAGTTCAATTTTTGTAAAAATAAAAAATCCTTCTGGAATTCAGAAGGATTTTTACGTATATATTAACGACGTTTCTGTATGAAATTAATTGACTCCATGCATCATTTTGCTTAAACGCTTCGAGACTATCAGCATAATAACTCCTAATAATATTACAAATAATGCAATACTAGAGAAGATGGTGGCTGCACCCATTTTTTCAACATAGGCTGCAATGAATCCACCAATGATATTGGCTACAAATGTAGATAGCATCCAAACTCCCATAAGCATAGACGCCAATTTTACAGGAGCTAATTTTGTTACAACACTTAATCCAACAGGAGACAAGCATAACTCACCAACTGTATGGAAGAAATAAGTTAAGATTAACCAAATCAAAGCTGCTTTCTGTTGAACAACCTCTTGATCCCCTGCACCTGAAATAACCACACTTTGAGTCGCCATGAGCATAAATAAGAATCCAATTCCTAGTAAAATCATTCCTAAAGACATTTTTACAGGGGTTGTTAAGCGAGCTCCTAATTTTGAAGTCCAAAACCAAGCAAACACTGGCGCAAGTGCTACAATAAAAATCGGGTTTACTGATTGAAACAATTCAGTAGGAATCTCCCATCCAAATAAGTGTCTGTTTATGTACTTATCTGTATAAAGTGTCATAGAAGAACCAGCTTGTTCAAATCCAGCCCAAAAGAAGATTACAAAGAACGTGAGTATAAAAATCACAAAAATTCGTTGTTTTTCAATTAAAGTAAGAGGTGTTTTCATACTTTCAGAAAGAGATGAATCAAATGAGTTGTTTTTTACTTTTTTAGAAGAAAGGAACATTGGATCTTGTTTGCTTCCAATTTCTAAAAGGTATTTTTTTGCAAAAAGATTAAAGATTATTTGTCCTAAAGCCATACCAATTGCAGCAGCTAAGAAGCCATAACGGTATCCAAATGCTAGGATTTCAGTTTCTCCATTTTCATTAACTCCTTTTACAGCAAACCATTCATTACACAACAATGCAACAACGAACGGAGCAATTAAGGCTCCTAAATTGATTCCCATATAGAAAATTGAGAACGCAGAATCTCTTCGAGCATCACCTTGACGATATAAACGTCCAACTAAAGTTGAAATGTTTGGTTTAAAAAACCCATTTCCGATTATTAACAATATCAAACCAAGTGCTAATCCAAAATGAGTGTTTATTTGAAACAATACAAATTGTCCAACAAACATGGTAATACCTCCAATAGTAATAGCATGTCTTTGACCTATGTATTTATCTGCGATGTACCCGCCAATTATTGGAGTAAAATAAACGAACCCTGTGAAAAATCCATATATCAATGAAGCACTATCTGCAGGAATATTGAGCCCATTTTCTGCCCACATTTTTGTCATGTACAAAATCAATATCCCACGCATTCCATAATATGAGAACCTTTCCCACATCTCAGTGAAAAACAATAAGAATAATCCTTTGGGATGTTTAAAAATTGTACCTTGACTTTCGATTTCTTGAATAATATCTCTTTCTTGACTCATTTTCTTGAATAATAGTGGCGTGAAAATAGAAAAAAAATAATAGTTGAAGTGGCAAAGTTTGTAATTTTACAGAAAAAAATATCTTAATGGTTGATACAGAGGTTGTTTGGAATGTTCATACACACAAAGAAAATGAAACCACTTCATGTATATTACAGAAATTCCCCGAAAATATTAATCAAAGTTCCCGTTTTTTTTCATTTGGCATTCACCCTATGCAAGCAGATTTACATTCTTTTGAGGAAGTATTCAGAATGTATAAAGAAGTTGAAAACAAGAAAGGATTTGTTGCAATTGGTGAAATTGGGTTGGATACTCGATATCCTCAGATGGATGTACAGGAATCAATATTTATCCTTCAATTAAAAAAGGCTGAAGAGTTACAAAAACCAGTTATTTTACACAGTGTGAACACGTGGGATAGGTGTCGTTTCCTTCATTCAGAATATGCACCTTCTGTATCGTTAATTTACCACGGTTTTAATAAAGCTAGGATTACCGATCATGTACTCGCTTATGATTCATCCATCTTCAGTTTTGGTGAAGCTATTTTACACAACGAACTGCTTCAAAATCAATTGAAAAACATCCCATTGGATAAAATAGTAATTGAAACAGACACGAGCGACGTTCAAATTATCGATATCTACATCGTTGTAGCTAAGTTAAAAGAAATAACTTTGCAGCAATTAATGAATCAAATTAATAAAAACGTCAACAAAATTTTCAAACTATGAAGAAATGGTTAGAACGTGCAGCATTGTTGTTTGATGAAGATACGATGCTGCGTTTAGAAACTGCACATGTACTCATTGTTGGTTTAGGCGGTGTTGGTTCATACGCAGCGGAATTTGTAGCAAGAGCTGGTGTTGGAAAAATGACACTGATTGATGGAGACACCTTTGATATCACCAATAAAAATAGACAATTAACTGCATTAGACTCAACCATTGGGAGAAATAAAGCCGAAGTACTTGCAGAACGCTTATTAGACATTAATCCTGAAATTAAATTAAATACAGTAACAGAGTTTGTGGTACCTGAGCGTGTATGGGAAATTTTGGATGAAACTAAACCAGACTATGTGATGGATTGCATTGATAGTGTTACACCAAAAATTGAATGGATTACTGCTTGTAAATTGAAGAACATCAAAATTGTCACTCATTTGGGTGCAGGAGGGAAAATTGACCCAAGTAAAGTACAGGTTGCAAAATTACCGCAGAGTTACAACTGTAAATTGGGGCAACATATAAAACGCCGATTGAAATCAAAAAACATTTCTTACGATAAAATAAAATGTGTGTTTTCTTCTGAATTACAAGCTAAAGATTCGTTGAAATTGACAGATGGCAGTAATTTTAAAAAATCTTTCTATGGCACATCAAGCTACATACCTGCACTTTTTGGTTTGATGGGAGCCTCTGAAGTAATTCGCTTTTTATCCTTAGAAGAAAGACGCATGAATAATGAATAATTTTTTTATTTTAGCACTCCCAAATTCCAACTGAATGAAAAACAAACTAACTATAAGTATATTATCTATTCTTTTGCTCCCAATACTTTTGTTTGCTTGTGGAAACAACGCAGCACCTTTAGAAAAAGGGCAAGTTCAAACTGAACAAGGTTCACAGAAAGACGCACACACCTTTTCAAATACCGACCAAATTCGTACAAAACATCTGAATCTGGAAATCGATGTTGATTTTGATAAAAAAACGATATACGGCGTAGCTAGACACCAAATGCAACGCTTAAAAAACACGGATACCGCTATTTTTGACATCAATGGATTGGAAATTCAAAAGGTGACACTTGGAAAAAAAGGAGAAGAAAATGACACAGATTTCATCATTGGAAGTGAAAAAGAATATTTAGGTCAACCATTGAGTGTAAAAATTGACAAGCAAACTGAATGGATTAACATTTATTACAAGACAACAGAAAACGCAGGAGCATTGGATTGGTTAGATCCAAATTTAACTGCAGGAAAAAAACACCCTTATCTTTATACACAAGGTGAAGCTGTGCTAACACGAACTTGGATTCCTGTTCAAGGAACACCTGCCAACAAAATCACTTATTCTGCAGACGTTAAAGTACCTTCAGATTTAATGGCGGTGATGAGTGCAACAAACCCAACTGAAAAGAACAATACCGGGAACTATCATTTTGAAATGAAACAACCAATTCCGGTATATTTAATCGCTTTAGCAGTGGGCAACATTTCATATGAAAAATTAGGTGAAAACTGTGGAGTTTATACAGAACCTGAATTACTAGATAAAGCCGCTTGGGAATTGCAAGACCTACCCAAAATGATTACCGCTGCTGAAAACTTATATGGGAAGTATCAATGGGAACAATATGATGTTATTATTTTACCCTATTCATTCCCATTTGGTGGAATGGAGAACCCACGTTTGACCTTTGCTAATCCTACCTTGATTGCAGGAGACAGAAGTGCTGTGAGCGTAATTGCACATGAACTAGCACATTCTTGGTCAGGAAATTTAGTAACCAATTCTAGCTGGAATGACTTCTGGTTAAACGAAGGATTCACTGTATATTTTGAAAACAGAATCATGGAAGCTCTCTATGGCAGAGAAGTTGCAGATATGCTTGCATTGATTGAGTTTCAAGAACTGGAAAAAGAATTGCAAGAGCTTTCTAAAGAAGACACGCATTTAAAGTTGCAATTGAATCAGCGAAACCCAGATGATGGAATGACGTCAGTAGCTTATGTAAAAGGTGCGTTTTTCTTAATGACATTGGAACGGGATTTTGGACGTCAACGTTTTGATGCGTTCTTAAAAAAATACTTTCATGAATTTGCCTTTAAAGCGATTACAACAGAACAGTTTAAAGCATATTTGGAAGCAAACCTAATTTCAAAAACCAACATACACTTTAATCTTGATGAATGGCTTTATCAACCTGGATTGCCTAAGAACTGTTTTTCAATAAAATCTCCACGCTTTGAAAAAATTCAAATATTGGCTAAAGATTTTATCAACGGAAAAAACATCTTTGCAAAACAAAAAACCAAAAAAGGTAAAAAAGCTCAACCTGCTTTATCAAGAGAGCAATACACACCTCAAGAGTGGCAAGTTTTCATTCGTTCATTACCAAAACAAGTTTTACCTGAACGTATAGCGGATATTGACAAGAACCTCCATTTTAGTACATGGGGAAATGCAGAGGTTGCTACTGAATGGTACGTGCTTTGTATAAATTCTAATTATACTGCAAATAGACATGAAATAGAAAAGTTTGTTTCATTAGTAGGCCGAAGAAAGTTTTTATTGCCAATTTATACTGCGCTAAATACGAATAAAGAGAGTAAAGAATTTGGATTAGAGCTATACTCAAAATACCGAAAAAATTACCATCCGGTTTCTATTCAAACCCTAGATAATTTACTTGGATATAAAAAGAAATAAAATCTTGCTATAGTATTACATCAAAAAAAAGCGATTCCATTTTCGAAATCGCTTTTTTTAATTCTATATTTTTACCACTGAAACAATGGTTTTGCTTTCATTAGCTCATTTACTTCTACACGAACCTTGGAAAGGGTTGTTTGGTCATCTTTATTAGATAACACACGGTCAATTAAGTAAACAATTTGAGCAACCTCGTTATCTTTTACGCCTCTCGAAGTTAAAGCAGAAGTTCCAATTCTTATTCCAGATGTAATAAAAGGAGATTCTGTATCAAAAGGAACCATGTTTTTATTTACCGTAATATCTGCTAAAACTAGCGCATTTTCAGCGTCTTTCCCATTCAAACCTTTCGATCGCAAATCAATCAGCATACAATGATTTTCTGTTCCTCCTGAAACTATTGAATATCCTAATTTCATAAATTCATCTGCCATTACAGCGGCATTTTTTTGCACTTGCTTTGTGTACATTTTATAGTTGTCTGTCAAGGCTTCTCCAAAAGCAACCGCCTTTCCAGCAATTACGTGTTCCAGCGGACCACCTTGAATTCCAGGAAATACAGCAGCATCTAATAAAGCTGCCATAGATTTTAAATTTCCATTGTTCCATTTTAATCCAAAAGGATTGTCAAAATTATGGCGCATCATGATTACTCCACCACGTGGTCCACGAAGAGTTTTGTGAGTTGTTGTTGTAATAATATGGCAATGTTCCAATGGATCGTTCAATAAACCTGTAGCAATTAAACCGGCAGGGTGAGAAATGTCTGCAAATACTAAAGAACCAACCTCATCTGCAATCTTACGAATACGTGCATAGTCCCAATCTCTTGAGTAAGCTGATGCACCACAAACTATCATTTTAGGCTTTTCTTTTCGAGCCACCTCTTCCATCATTTCATAATCAACACGACCGCTTTCTTTATTTACACCGTAGAAAAAAGGCTTGTATAATTTACCTGAAAAATTTACTGGAGAACCGTGCGTTAAGTGTCCACCATGGCTTAAATCAAATCCCAAAATTTTATCTCCGGGTTGTAAACAAGCTAAATAAACAGCAGCATTTGCTTGAGCGCCAGAATGAGGCTGCACATTTGCCCAAGTTGCGCCAAATAATTTACATAAGCGATCAATTGCCAATTGTTCAATTTTATCAACCACTTCACATCCGCCATAATAACGCTTTCCTGGTAAGCCTTCTGCATACTTGTTTGTAAGAATTGAGCCCATAGCTTGCATCACTTCATCAGACACAAAATTTTCTGAAGCTATCAGTTCTATACCATGCTCCTGACGCTGTTTTTCAGCAGTAATCAAATCAAAAATTTCTTGGTCGCGTTTCATGCTTTAAATGTTTTAAATGTTTTACAAAGATAATTTGTTTCTGTAGATAGCAGTCGCATTTCAAAAAACCCTGTTTATTTGAGCAATTTTATGTGACAATACGCCATCAATTTTTCGTACAATTCCCTCTTGTGTTAGTGTGTCAATACGCACATACCCATGTGCATGAATGATTTCATTTTCAGAGCAAACAATTCCTACATGGTGAATTTTATTGTTTTCTGATATAAAAAACACCAAATCTCCGGGTTGCTTTTCATGAAAATCATATTCTTGCCCGAAATCTATTTGTTGAGAAGCATCACGCGGGAATTTAATGTCAAAATAACGCAACACTGTTTGAACGAAACCTGAACAGTCTATTCCCAACGCAGATTTCCCTCCCCATAAATAAGGTGTGTTTAAAAATGATTTAGCAAATTCTATATATGATAACGGTTTTGCATCTTCGTCATCTAAAAATACATAATTGCACTTTCCGATATTGAAGTTTTTGGAATTGTTTACAGGTCTGAAAGAACCTTTAAAAATCTTAAATTCACCTTCTGGCCCCAAAACAGTTCGTGAAAAAGAATGTTCAATATGTATCCCGTCCAACCATCTTGTTACTTCCTTAAAACTCAACTTCTGCAGTTGTTTTGAATCAACCCATCCTTCATAACCATCCATGTATGAGCGAATATGAATCCATTGATTGGAGTATGAAAGCAACTCAACTACTTCTCCAAAAAGCAATTGAGTAACCATCTCAGAGGCATCTTTTGTATCAATTCGAACCGGTACATGTGCTACTTTACAGAAAGCAAATTGATCGTTCATTTTCTTGGAAAGTTAGGATGTTTTGACACATTAATCGCTTGTTCCATGTGTCTATCAGAATGATAGGCAACAAAAAGCAAGGCATCTCCTAATCTTAATTTGATAAGATTTGAAAGCGAAAGCGGTATTTTTACTCTTCTCAAACTCACACTTACAGATTTTTCTATGATAGTTAAGAAATCTTCATTCAATACTATCCATCTCTCCAATTGATTTCCTTCACATAATGCAGGAGTTTCAGTAGGGTTAAAGTTTTTAGGCGCGTTAAATTTTCTTTTTACGTTTCTTGCTTTCCCCAAACGCATTGAAATCCAAGCAGACTTACCTAAAGGTGAAGAAGTAAACGTTAGCTTAGGCTTGGTGTGTTTTGTAGAATCAATTTTTTCATGAAAAACATGGTTATAAAAAGATGAGTATGCATTTAAATGAGCAAATATTTCGTTAATGCTCCAACTTAATTCTGATGATTTCCAATTCAATTGATTGGCAGATAACTTTTGAAATTTCGTTTTCAATACCTGCAAATTACGTTCTGTAATCGTTGCCAATTCATTGAAAAGAATTTTTGTGTCCATCTTGATTTTTACACCAAATATAAAAATCAGATTCGAAAACTCAAAAGATAAATTTCAAAAAGCAACCATTTCAATGATTTTTGTATCTTTCGAGTATGAAACACCTACTGTTTACATTTTTCTTTCTTGTTTTGGGGGTATCTATTTATGCCCAAGAGTTTGAACACAATCACTCAAGGCATTATGCATTGACAGAAAATAAAGGACAATGGGCTGAACAAGTGCTGTTTCAATCTCGTTCGCAAGGGAATAATATTTGGGTTCAGCAACACGGTTTTATATACGATATTCGAGATTATTCCGGAATACGGAAAACGCATGCCGGTGGCAAAGTTGATTCTACTTCAGCGTATTTCAAGGGAGTTTTAGCCGGAGTTGAGCTATTGGGTTCAAACAAGGTAACAGCTATTGAAAAGAGCAAACCACTTTCGTATTACTACAATTACTTCATGGGCAACAAGCAAAAAAATTGGTCAAGCAATGTAAAAAGCTATCAAGAAGTTTCACTCAATGAAATTTATTCTGGAATTGATTTGAAACTGTTTGATGAAGAAGCTCGTTTTAAATATGAATTTTGGTGTGCTCCTGGCTCAGATTACAAAATCATACAACTTAAAATGAAGGGATTTGAAAAAATTTCTTTGCAGAAAAATGGCGATCTAGTGCTTAGCACTCCTTTAGGTGATATTATCGAGAAAAAACCCGTTGCCTTCGAATTGTTGAACGGCAAATTGAAAGAAATAAGTTGTGATTTTATGGTGAAGAACGACGTTATTTCATTTAAGCTAGGCAATTACAATCCTTCTGCAACATTGATTATCGACCCTGTGCTCATTTTTGCAACGTATTCAGGTTCTATTACCGATAATTTTGGAATGACAGCAACCTATGGTTATGATGGCACTGTGTATTCAGGCGGAACAATCTATGGGAACTCCTACCCCACTCCAGATCCTTTAGCTTTTAACGTTACATCCAATTTCACCTCTGTTTACAACGGAGTTTCTACAACAGATGTTTTTGTTTCAAAATACACTGCAGATGGAACCACTATGCTTTGGACTGGTTTTTTGGGAGGTGGCGATATTTTTCAAGGAACTGAAACTGCACATAGCCTTATCTGTGACTTCTCAAACAACGTGTATGTATTTGGAATTACTTCCTCTTTGGATTTTCCAACCACAGCTAGTGCGCTTCAAACTACACATGCGGGCGGGTCGAATATTAATGTTTCATACAACGGTGCCTATTTTGGAAGTGCTGGCACAGATATTTATGTTGCTAAAATAAGTGCAAACGGACATACGTTAATGAGCTCAACATACGTTGGAGGTACTGCAAATGATGGCATCAATTACAAAATAACATCCGGAAATTATTCATCTGCTGCTGCTTACGACTCCCTTTCAACAAACTACGGAGATCAGTTTCGAGGAGAAATCATGATTGATTCAGTTGGTAACTGCATTGTAGCTTCATGTACTCGGTCATCAAATTTCCCTACTGCAAACGCCTTCCAAAGCACATTGGGCGGGCAAGCTGATGGAGTAATTTTCAAGCTCAATGCAAGTATGACAAGCATGCAATTTGGCAGTTATTTTGGTGGCGCGAACAACGATGCTTGTTACTCTGTAAAAATAGATTCCAGTCAAAATATTGTATTTTCGGGTGGCACATCCAGCAGTGACCTACCCGGTACAGCAGGCGGCTTAAACCCTTCTTACTTAGGAGGAAAAACAGATGGCTTTGTAGGGAAATTAACCCCAAATGGTCAAACCTTACTACAAAGCACTTACATTGGTTCCTCTGGCTATGATCAAGCATTTTTTGTAGAAATTAATCGAAACGATGAAATTTTTATCCTCGGTCAAACTATAGGCGGTAGTTATCCGGTAGTAAACGCTTCAAGTTACCCAAATAGTACACAGTTTATTACAAAGCTAAATCCTTCACTTACCTCCATTGTAAATTCTTTTTTATTTGGAAACGGAAATCAAAACATCAACATTTCTCCTGCCGCTTTTATGGTTGACATTTGTGGCAACATGTATGTTTCTGGATGGGGAGGTAGTGTGTTAGCAGGAGGAATTCCCTTAACTGGAATGCCTGTTTCTTCAGACGCATTTATGCCTAGCCCAGCGAACAATTTTGATTTTTATTTGTTTGTATATAAACGTGACTTTTCAGGACTACTTTATGGTAGTTACTTGGGGGGGAATCAAGCACAAGAACATGTGGATGGTGGAACATCGCGCTTTGATAAAAACGGAATAGTGTATCAATCTGTATGTGGTGGCTGTGGTGGTTTCAGTGATTTCCCGACTACTCCTGGAGCATGGTCAAACCAAAATTTGGCAGCAAACCGTTGCAACAACTTGGTTTTTAAATTTGATTTTGAACTGTTACCTCATGCAGAATTTACAACAAATGATTTATTAGGTTGCGAAGACTACACGGTAACACTTAACAATACAAGCAGCACCTCTGATAGTTATGAATGGGATTTTGGAAATGGACAAACCTCATCAACCGAATTTTCTCCTGTTGTAACCTACACAAACCCCGGTATTTATTCTATTATGTTGAAAGTTACAGATTCTGTGTGCCTACTAACAGATAGTTTACAAATTACAATAACAGTACTTCCAGATGTTCAACTTTCAACATCAAATGATACAATTTTGTGTAGCACAATGCCATTATCATTCACTGCTAATTCTCAAGGAACAGCAAGCTATTTTGTATGGTCATCCAATGCACAGTTTACCGATACGTTAAATACAAGTGTAAGTGATTCAATATTATCTGTTTCACCTACTGAAACAACTACTTATTATGTGCAAGTTGGCAATAGTGGTTGCTCAAAAACAGATAGTGTTACTGTTTTTTTTGTTGGGGGAAGTTTGTCAATTACTGGAGGTAACTCCATCTGTAAATTTGACACTCTAAATTTACAAGCTTCAATTAATGTTCCTGGCGTTACATTTACATTTGATTGGTCTCAAGATTCAGTAATTGCTCCAACTGCCCAGCAAGAAAACGTATTGGCTTTCCCGCAAAGCAGTCAATGGATATATGTACATGCCAATGGTTCAAACGGATGTTTTGCTGAAGATTCAATATATATCAATGTTGGAAACATCTCTGGCAATATTAGTGCAACTGCAAATCCTGAATATGTAGTTCCCGGTAATTCAAGCCAACTTACAGCAAATCCACCGGGATATTCTTATACTTGGTTTCCTGCCGATAATTTAAGTTCATCTACAGGTCAAACTGTGAGTGCTACCCCAAATCAAACACAAGAATACATTGTATCAATAACCGATGGAATATGTACAAAAGCAGCAAAAGTAAAAGTGAATGTAGTGGAAATATTATGTGACCGTACGTATGTATATGTACCCAATGCTTTTTCTCCAAATGGAGATACTGAAAACGATGTGTTGTATGTGCGGAGTGCAATTGCAACAAAGATTTTATTTCGAATTTTTGATCGTTGGGGAGAAT
Organism: Fluviicola sp.; assembly: GCA_039810825.1. Lineage (GTDB taxonomy): Bacteria > Bacteroidota > Bacteroidia > Flavobacteriales_D > Crocinitomicaceae > Fluviicola. The sequence continues at coordinate 18,439 of JBDHXR010000019.1, read as the reverse complement.
TAATTTTTGAAACTAAAGACCAAAACATTGGTTGGGACGGTACATATAAAGGAAAAATGATGAAACCAGACACGTACGATTATTATTTAGAGGCTACTTGTGTGCAAGGTGAACAAAAGATTATCAAGGGAAATGTGACTTTGATTCGATAAGAAATCGAATTTACTTTGACATCTTCACAGACCTCGATAATTATTCAAAATCATCATTCTCATTCAGTTTCAAAAGAACCATTATTTTTGCATCATGAAATGGATAGGGAAACGCATAAGTTATAACGACGAGAATACTAAATCTACATTTATCATTACACCAGATACACCAACATTCATAAAAGCATTGATGGGGGCATGGTTCTTTATGTGGTTTTCTATTGGGGTAACCGTAATTTGGGCATACTTTGTATTGATTCTGAGTAAAGAAGAAAAGATGATATTAATCGTGTTCATCGTATTTTGGGCTTATTATTTTGTGCGAGTAGGTCGTGCATTTTTGTGGATACTTTTTGGTTCTGAATTTATTAAGGTTGACAAAATCTCTTTAACAATAAAACCAAGCATAAAACATTATGGGAAAGCAAAAGAATATTATCTAGAAAACATAAAAAAGATCCGATTGACAGTACCTAAGGAGCGTTCATTACAAGCATCTTGGGAAGATTCACCGTGGGTTAGAGGCGGAGAACGCATTGAGTTTGACTATCAAGGGAAAATTATACGTTTTGGGAGAAAACTATCTGCCCAAGATTCTAAATTATTCTTTCAGATATTGACAAAGCGTATTGAAGAACAATTGAAAAAAAAGAAATCTTGACTTACTGAACGCCCAATTTTCTTTCAATAGAATCGATCAAGCTATGTATTACTTTGATATGAATTTCTTGAGCTCTGTCAGCATATTCAGAAAAAGGAGCTCTTATTTCCACATCACAAAGTGAAGCCATTTTACCACCATCTTTACCCGTTAATCCAATTACAAACATGCCTTTTTCTTTAGCCACATCGATGGCATGAATAATATTTTTAGAATTCCCAGAAGTTGAGATAGCAAGCAATACGTCGCCTTGGTTTCCTAGAGCTTCAAGGTAGCGTGAGAAAACAAATTCATACCCATAATCATTTCCAACACAACTCATGTGCGAGGGGTCAGAGATACTAATTGCAGGAATTGCTTTTCTATCGTTACGGTATCTTCCTGTCAATTCTTCAGCAAAATGCATGGCATCACACATAGATCCACCATTGCCACAAGAAATTATTTTCCCTCCTGAATTGATTGCAGAAACCATGATGTTTGCAGATTTATCAATCAATTCAAAATTAGAATTGGTACTAAATTTTCTCAAAACTTCTATGGCTTCACTAAAATGGTCTATTATTTGTTTCATGTTTTTTCGACGATGGAATTTGAGTCAAAAATAAATAATTATTGCAAGCCGTTTTCCATTTTCGATAAACTTGTTATATTTGAAAATTGGAGTTGTACTCCCTAACATGAAAAAAACTATGAAACACATTTTATTAATTTTACTTTCCCTTGCAAGTTCTGTTGTGGTTTTTGCACAAGATGACTGCTTTAAAAAACTGGAAGATGCTTTTGCAAAAAGAGGTTCATATACAGTTGCAGACGATATGCACCGCAATGTCATTGTCAGCTTTTTCACGCCAGATGGCACTGAATGTTTGTCAGGAAAAGCACGTGTAGAGAATGGATCAATCGTATCAGTTTTCCTACAATATGAAGATGGTACATACTATTTACTTGAAAAAAAATTCTTCAATGCAAAGAAAACGAGTCCACTTGTTACAAATGGAATTTCAGAAATGATTTACACTGTTGATGGTGAAAAATTCAGAATTGTTTTTATTGACAAATTGAAGCCAAAATCAAAATCTTACAAACAAGCAAATTTACCAGAAGATTTATAATCGAATCTAGGAACTTGAGTTGAAAGGAAGTGTTTTACTTCCTTTTTTTATTCAAAGACATCCACTTCCTTATCATATTTAACGGTGATGACATGAAGTGTTCTATCTTTTTGATGTTCGATTGTGTGTGTGCCACTTAATTGTTTGATTAAAGCATTGATTAAAACAAAGGCAAACGATTCATCCATAGCTTGTGTGCTTTGATTTAGGAAACCGTCTGAGTACATCAGCTTTAATCTATTCTCATCCATTTGTTGTATTTGCAATGTAAAATGTACCACATCTACTTTAGAAGATAATTCTAAAAGTGATTGATTCATCAATTCATTTACAATCAACCCAATCGGAATTATTGTTTTCATACCTACTTTTTCTACTTCACTGTGAATGGTATGCTTCACTGAAAAAAAACTTTCTTGTTTATTTCTAATTATGACTTGCATTAAATCTTTTAAGTAATCTTCTAGTTTTACTGCAGAAATATTCTCATTTTGATACAACATTTGATGTACAATTGACATAGATAATATGCGATTTATTGACGTTTGAAAATACACTCTTGTTTCTTCATCTTTACATTCATCACTTTGCATCCGTAACAAACTAATCACCATTTGCAGGTTGTTTTTTACACGGTGGTGCACTTCTTTCAATAGAATCGTATTTTCATTTGTCTTATCAACGATCAATCGATTTTGAATAAGTAAATTATCATAGGTGTCTTGTAATTTTATTTTAGAAAATCTGTTTATTTTCAAAAACATGAAAAAGACATAAAAATTAGCAGCAATCACACCACAAAGTTCAAAAAGCAACAGTAATTTTTGATAATAAGAGATTGGTTTACTGTTTCCAATGTTAATATTCAGAGAAAAATATATAAAATATGAAATCATTAGCAAGGAAATAACTATCAAAACCGTCCCTAACTTTTTTCCAATTCCAAAAAAGGCAAGTGATGTACCAGCCAACATCCAAAGCATATCTCCAAAATGTAGATTTTCAACCAATAAAATCAATGAAAGACCAGATACCAAGACAGCACCAACAGAAAACATGTAAAATGCTGGTAAATAGTGCTTTTTGCGCGTTGTGAAAACCGAGATTATGCTAATTACCAAACCAATAAACATTGGGATAAATGCAGCAAAAGTGTCGAAATAATTAAAAAATGAGAGGATAATAAATAAAACCGTAAACACATAGGACATCTGAGTGGCCACATTGAGCTTTAATGTAGCAAAATACTCTTCTATCTCATTTTTTAAAGTTAGTTCTATATTTAAATTACTATTCAAACTCATTTCATTTTGAATTGATGAATTTTTCTTTTTCGTTTTGCTGGTAGTATGGAAATAAAAGCAAATACATTGTGCTGTCTTGATTTTTCTCAACTTTTATTTCACCTTCCAATTGTTCTGTAAGCATTTCAATTAATGCCAAGCCAAAAGAACTTTTTGAGTTGGTATTTTGCTTCCATGTACCGTTGTCAATAAAAATCAACTTTACTACATTATCAATCAACATTATTTCAATTGATATACATGGATTACTTTTTTTCGGAAATGCATGTTTAAGCGCATTGGAGGTTAACTCGTTTAAGATTAGGCCAATAGGGAGCAAAGTTTTCATGTCAAACGTAGAAACATTTGTTCTTACGTTAATTTCAACTTCATTTCTAAGTAAACTTAGACCTACAGAATCTTTAATCAAACCTTTTACGTAGTCATAAACAGAAGCATTTGTTAATTTGTTCCCTTTATACAATTTGTTATGCACCAATAGCATAGAGTCTACTCTATTAATAGCTTCAACAAATACCGTTTTAACTTCTTCAGAATTTATTTCATGCTGTTGTATTCGCAAAAACGTACTAATAATTTGAAGGTTTTCCTTGACACGGAAATGTACTTCGCGTATTAAAATTGACTTCTCTTGATTTTGGCTTGCAATCAACTTGTTTTGTTTCATTTTTGAGAAAACGGTTTCTTTAAAACGTTCAATAGAAACTTCGTATTCACCTAGTAACATAAAAACAAAATAGAGGTTTAACAAGAAAGCTGACGCCAATTCAATAATCAAGGTGAAATTTTGATACTCAGAACGGACTGTAACCTGTTCAATATGAATATTAATAATAAAAAAAATAAAAATGGCAATAACAATAATTGCGCAAGACAAAAGCATCATCCCGATTCTTTTCCCGATTCCAAAAAAGCCGAGTTGTACAGCTGCTATTATCCATAAAATATCAACAAAGTGAATGGTATTATGGAAAGTAAGCAACGCAAAAGAGGTGACGAAAACTCCTCCAAAAGAATAGATATAAAAAGGAACTAAAAAAGATTTCAATGACCAAACACTCCAAACACTTATAAGACTCAAAACAATCCCTAAAAGCATGGTTACAAAACTTTCAAAAGAGTCTGAATAATAAGCAAAACTTAGAAAGATGAACACAATCAAAAACATCACCGACATCCGTTTGGCGAGTCTCATTCTTATCACATCAAAATTGGATGAAGTGCGAATATGTTGATCAATTAAGTTAGTATTCACAGTTTATGACGGTGTTGAATGTACACAAATATACCATTCTCTTGACAATCAGTATGTAAGAATCTATTTTTTATTTGTTAATGAAGCTATTGTAATAAGCGAATTTTGCTTTATTTTGTGGCACATGAAAGAAATAGCTTGGGTTACTGGTGCCTCCTCAGGAATTGGAGAAGAAATATGCCGACAATTGGCTGCAAAAGGTTTTTGCATCATCTTATCGAGCAGAGACAAAATTAAACTTGAAACCGTAAAATCTTCACTACTAAATTCTGAAATACACCTAGTAGTTCCACTAGATTTGGGTGACACCTCAAACATTTCTGAAACTGTATCCTCAGTATTCAAACAGGTAACTCATGTTGATTTTGTTTACCATTGTGGTGGAATAAGTCAACGCTCTGAAGCGCATGAAACACCTATAACCGTTGATAGAAAAATTATGGAAGTCAACTATTTTGGCACTGTAGCCCTCACCAAAGCAGTATTGCCTTATTTTCAGAAAAGAAAATCTGGACACTTTGTTGTCATTTCAAGTATATCCGGAAAATTTGGCTTCTACTTGCGCTCTGCATATAGTGCTAGCAAGCATGCATTACAAGGTTTTTTCGAAAGTTTATTGCTCGAAGAGAAAAAAAACAACATTCGGGTTACTTTGGTATACCCTGGCAAAATAAACACTCCCATTTCATTGAGTGCTTTAGATAAAGAAGGAAATCCCCACGGCGTAATGGATCACAATCAACAAACAGGCATGCCTGTGGATGTATGTGTACAAAAACTATTAAAAGCTGTAGCCGAAAACAAGAAAGAAGTCTTGATTGGAAACAAAGAATTGGGTGCCGTTTACCTGAAGCGTTTTTTGCCTAGTTTATTTTGGAAAGTAATTGCAAAGCAAAGTGCTACGTAGAGGGTTTAAATTAGTTTATAGTTTTAGGTAGAAGGCAAATGAAATGGGGGTTTTTATCTACCATGGTAAATGGTGGACAATCTTAAGATTATCCATTTTTTTTTAAACTTCAACGTTTTCTGCCAAGTTTATTTTGGAAAGTCATTGCAAAGCAAAGTGCCACGTAAAGGATTCAAATTAGTTTATAGTTTTAGGTAGAAGGCAAATGAAATGGTTTTTTTTTATCTACCATGGTAAATGGTGGACAATCTTAAGATTATCCATTTTTTTTATAAACTTCAAAAAAAACTAAAGCACTCCTTGATTCATCAAAAACATAGCCGTATTAGATTCAATACGCTTTGTGATATTCCCAATATCAGCTTTTACAAACTTCTCACCTGTAATTCGTTCGTAAAGCTCAATATAGCGATCTGTAACTGTTTGCACAAATTCGTCTGGCATAATTGGCATAGTCTGACCTTCAAGCCCTTGAAAACCATTCTCAATCAACCATTGACGTACAAACTCTTTCGATAATTGCTTTTGTGGTTGCTTGTTTTTCTGACGTTCTTCATAACCCTCAGCATAAAAATATCGCGAAGAATCTGGAGTGTGGATTTCATCAATCAATATTACTTCGCCGTCCCGCATTCCAAATTCATATTTAGTATCCACTAAAATCAATCCTTGCTTTGCCGCAATCTCAGTTCCACGTTGAAAAAGTAAGCGAGTGTACTCTTCCATTTTTTCATAAATTTCTTTTGAGACCAAGCCTTTATCCAAAATTTCTTCTCTAGAAATATCTTCATCATGTCCCTCCGTTGCTTTGGCTGCTGGTGTAATAATTGGCTCAGGGAATTTATCATTTTCCGCTAAACCTTCTGGCATTCTTACACCACACAAAATTCGCTTTCCTTGAGCATATTCTCTGGCAGCATGACCAGCTAAATATCCTCTTATAACCATCTCAATTTTAATAGGCTCACAGGCATATCCAACAGAAACTTGTGGGTCTGGCGTGCCAAGTAACCAATTTGGCACAATATCTTTAGTTGCTTCTAAAAAAAGCGTTGCAACTTGGTTTAATACTTGCCCTTTATAAGGAATGCCTTTCGGTAAAATGTGGTCAAACGCCGAAATTCTATCTGTTGCAACCATAACCACAATGTCATCAGCAATAGAGTAAACTTCTCTAACTTTCCCTCTGTAAACTTTGGTTTGTCTAGGAAACTTAAAATTTGTTGTTGTGATTGTATCGTGTGACATGTTGTTTGATTTTTTTTGCAAAGTTATTTAATATATGGCTTGTCGAGATGCTTCTCGTTTTTTTCTTTTGATTCTTCTCTGTCAAAGGCTTCTACAATTCGCTTCACCAATGAGTGACGAATAACATCGCTCTTCCCAAATTTAATAATTCCAATGCCTTCAACATCTTCTAAAATGTTTATTGCATAAGCTAAACCAGATTTTTGTTGTCGAGGCAAATCGATTTGAGACATATCGCCTGTAATAACAAATTGCGCTGTTTGTCCCATACGTGTCAGGAACATTTTCATTTGCATAACTGTTGCGTTTTGTGCCTCGTCTAATATCACAAAAGCTTTATCCAATGTTCGCCCTCGCATAAAAGCAAGTGGTGCAATTTCAATGATGCCAAATTCTAGCATTTCAGAAAGCTTTTCAACCGGAAGCATATCTCTTAATGCATCGTATAAAGGCATCAAATAAGGATCTAATTTTTCTTTTAAATCACCGGGTAAAAAGCCTAAATTCTCTCCTGCCTCAACTGCTGGTCTAGTTAAAATAATTCGTTTTACTTCTTTGGCTTTCAACGCTCGCACTGCAAGAGCAACTGCAGTATAAGTTTTCCCAGTTCCGGCAGGACCAACTGCAAAAACCATGTCATGTGAATTCACAGCATGAACCAATTTTCGCTGATTAATTGTTTTTGCCTTTATTTTTACACCTCCGCTTCCATGAACAATAATCTCTGAACCATCCGAAGAAAGCATCGATTTACCATCTTCCAACATTAGATTATCAATGTTGTTTTCCGTCAAAATTCTATTTCTTCTGTAGTGTTCCAACAAAAGTTCAAACTTGATTTCAAACTCGTCTATCACCTCTTGATCACCAGACAATGCCAATTCATTTCCGCGTGCATTGATTTTTAACATGGGGAAAAATGAACGAATATGCTTTAAATTTGAATCATTTACCCCAAATAATTCGGTTGAATTAATACCTTCTATTGTAAATTTCTTACTTGCCAATCAAATTAATCTTTAGTTTTGTCAAAAGTGAGAGAAATTCTCTATTATCAAAAACAAAATTAAATAATTAATTTCAACCAAAATTCATTTGCATAAATGGCAATAGTTACTCTTACAACTGATTTAGGAAATTCAGACTATTACGTTGCTGCATTGAAAGGGAATTTGTTGCAAGTCTCTAAGCCTATCGCTGTTGTTGATATTTCTCATTTAATCCGACCTTTTGATATTTTACATGCCAGTTTTACCCTAAATGCATGCTATAAAGACTTTCCTGAAAACACTATACATATCATTGGGATAAATACCGAATTGGTTGTAAACAGTGTTAATGCTCAGTTACCTAGTATCATGCTATACGATAATCATTATTTTATTGCAAACGATAACGGTATTTTCGATTTAATTCTTGGTGGCAACAAACCTGAAAAATTTTGGAAAATTGACAATGTGTTGTCTTCCCCAAACGGATTTTATTTCCCCACAAAAAATATTTTTGTTCCAACGGCAAAAAAAATTGTTGAAGGTGAAAAAATTGAAACTTTTGCATCTGAATCCGAAACATGGAACAGGGCACATGCTTTAAACACAATAGTGAGTGAAAACGTGATTAAAGGAACTGTAATTCACATTGATCATTACGGAAACGTAATTACAAATATTCGCAAAGAACAATTTATGAAGTTCGGTGATGCACCTTTTACCATTCTATTCAAAAAAAGAGAATACCACATCAGTCAAATATCTACAACCTACTCAGATGTGCAAGAGGGTGAGCGTTTGGCATTGTTCAACTCAATTGACTTACTCGAAATTGCTTTAAATAAAGGTGTTGCAAATAACGGAGGAAGTGCAGCAACACTTCTCGGTTTGCACCTCAATGATCCAATCCGTATTGAATTCAATCCCAGAGGTTCTGCAACAACTATAGATTCACTTTTTTAATTATGTTAGTACGAATTGTAAAATTAACCTTTCAAGAAGATAAGATTGAATCTTTTTTATCCTTTTTCGATACCTTTTGCACGCAAATCAGTTCCTTTGAAAATTGTTATGGTATGCGCTTACTTCAAGACAAAAAAGACAAAAACATAATCTTTACATATAGCAACTGGAAAGATGAAGCAGCCTTAAATGTGTATCGAGATTCAGAGTTATTTCAAGCAGTTTGGAAAACAATCAAACCCTGGTTTAGCACTAAAGCTGAGGCATGGAGTGTAGATACTTATTTTGAAGGAGGACAATTTACTAAATGATACTAACTTTTCAATAGAATATTCGTTCTATCTCTAAACATAAGTTTGAAATGAAGATATTGTTCTTATTTTTGTACAAGCATAGACTATGAAAGCATTATACTGGAAAGAGGTTAGAAGTTTTTTAGGATCAATAATTGGTTACATCTTCATTATCATATTTTTAATTACCTCTGGTATTTTTCATTGGGTAGTTACACAAGACACAAATTTATTGCTTGGTGAGGAAGTGGATTTAATTCCCTTTTTCAATCTATCGCCTGTAATACTTCTTATCCTAATCCCTGCTATTACGATGCGAATGATTGCGGAAGAACGGAAAACCGGGACTATAGAATTACTTTTTACTCGCCCTATTTCAGATTTTCAAATTGTATTTGCAAAATACCTTGCGGGTATTACTCTCTTGTTTATTGCTTTGTTACCAACACTTATCTATTATTTTAGTATGGTAAGTTTGGGAGTTGATGGGATTGACGATCAGGGTTCAGTTAAAACAATGATAGATGAAGGAGCAACATTTACATCTTACCTTGGGTTGTTTTTATTGGGCTCTACATTTATCGCTATAGGAATATTTTCATCCTCTATCACCAGCAATCAAATTGTTGCATTTATTGTCTCAATGTTTTTGTGCTGGCTGTTTTATGATGGTTTTGAAATGCTTGGCTCATTCAATTTAATGGGAGATTACGATATCATCTTTCAATATATCGGGCTTACATATCATTACCGAAGTATAATGAAAGGAGTTTTGGATACGGGCGATATCATATACTTCTTAGGCATAATTGCTATTTTTATTGCAGCCTCATTAACAGTTATTAAATCTTTGAAGCGCTAATACCATGTCAAACAAAAACAAACAAATCAGCAAGACATATAACTGGGTGCTTCTTCTTGTGATTATTGGCATTGTTGTCTTTTTAAACATTATCAGCAATTTTGTTTACAAACGAATTGATATGACTGAAGATGAACGCTATTCCTTGTCTAAAGGAACAATTGCGTTTTTACAGAAAATGACTCCAGATAACAGTGACACAAGCAACGTGAAAAATGGAGATCGCCTATTTATTCAAATCTATTTAGAAGGGAAACTGCCTGCAGAAATAAAGCGTTTTCGTAATGCGATTGAGGATAAATTGATTGAATTTAGAGAAATCACAGGCAACAGAATTGAATACAAATTTATTTCGCCTTTAGATGGAACTGAATCTGAGCAAAATGCACTCGCTGAAAATTTATACAACAAAGGAAAAGGCATTATGCCTATGGAAATTGTTTACCAAAAAGAAGGCGGACAAACTCAAATGATGCTATGGCCTGGAGCAGTTATTACGTATCAAGGAACAAAATCCAATTACATTCAACTTTTACCCGGTTCTCCGTCTGGACAACCTGTGCAACTTACTAAAGAATTCTCTGAAGTAACCATTCAAAATTCAATAAACAACTTAGAATACATGCTGGTTTCGGCTTTGAGAAGAACCATTCAAACTTCCAGACCGCGTATTGCTTTTATTCAAGGACATGGTGAACTTAGTTTTAGAGAAACACAACGCATCAGAACTCTTGTTTCTCCTTATTATTCAGTTGAAGATGTAACATTAAACGATTCTCTCACTGCATTAAACAACTTCAAAGGAGCAATCATTGCCAGACCTAGAAGCGCATACTCAGATAAAGATCTTTATTTAATTGACCAATTTATCATGAAAGGTGGAAGATTGATGTGCTTTTTTGATAAACTCAGCTTTGAAACTGATTCACTCTATAAAACAGGTGTTACTCACACCACAAGAACCAACTTGGGAATTGATAAAATGCTCTATGATTACGGTATCAAAACCAATGACAATTATGTAATCGATGTGCATTGTGGACCTATTCAAACTCCTTTTGCTAAACAAAGTCTTCAACCTTGGTTCTTTTATGTAGCTGCTAGCCCAACCAAACACCCAATTGCAAGAAATATTGAACCTGTAATGCTTCGTTATGTTTCTGAAATAGAACTGATACAAGACCCAAAACACTTGGTTGCGCCAATATTAACAAGTACTACAAATTCAAATGTTACTGGACTTGCTCCTATGATTTCCCTTGCTATGCCCATGAATTATGGTCGAGTGCCCATGCTAAACGATAATCCAACTGCAGAAAGCAATAAACGAATTTTAGCAGCTGTATCTGAAGGAAAATTTGATTCGCACTTTAAAAACAGATTGGTTGGTGAATTTGCCAATAACCCGGAAACAGGGTTCTTGAAAGAAAGTAAAGCAGAAGGTAAAGTGTTGGCAATAGCAAACGGCAGTTTCATCGCAAATTACTATGATTCTATGCCAGGGAAAAATGGAAAAATGATGTATCGCCCTATTTCATTCAATAATTTGCGTTATGACGAAGTAATGGCTCAGATGCGTATGCAACCATTGATTTTTGGAAATCAAGAATTCTTTCAAAACATTGTGGATTACATGATGGGAGATAATTCAGTTTTAGACATTCGTTCAAAACAAATTGACATTCACCCAATCAATAAAGAAAAAGTGAAAACTGAAAGTGCAAAATACATCTTAATAAATACAACTTTACCATCCATTCTTATACTTTTATTAGCAATTATACTTTTTTACTTGCGAAAACGCCGTTACGCACGTTCTTAACATTATGAAAAAAATTATCATACTTCTTCTAGCTATTGGGTTGTTAACCGGACTTGGTATTTACACCTCAAAATTATTAAGTGAAAAAGGGAGTTCAGATGAATATTTGGCTGCTTTTAACTTTGAAATAAAAGATACTGCTTCAATCAATAAAGTCATCATAACCGAAGCAAGTGGTAGGGAAATAAGCTTAATTCGACAAGGCAAAAGTTGGGTAAAAGAAAACGGAGACTGCATTCAACAAGAAATGATGTTCAACGTACTTGATGCTGCATACAACATTCGATTCAAAGGGTATGTTCCGGAAAATTCCATGAAAATGGTAATAAATCGCATTACTACACTTGGAAAGAAGGTGCAATTTTTTGTGAATGGCTCTTGGTCTAAAACATGGTATATCGGCGATGCAACTCCAGATCACCATGGGTCATTTATGCTTGTTGAATCTGCTGAAGGCGGTAAAAGCGACTTGCCAGTTATTGCAGAAATTAAAAATTTAAACGGAATCATAGATCCTCGATTTGTTGCCGACCCACTCCAATGGCAATGCTCTCAGATTATGGCATATCAAATGAATGAAATATCTGCTGTTACTGTTAACTACTCTGAAAGATCTGAGCGTAATTTTGAAGTGAGATCAATCAACAATAAATACTATGTAAAATTCAACGGAAAACAACTAACTACCCTAGATACAAACATGGTAGTTCGTTACCTACAGAATTTCAAGAAAATTCACTTTGAGAGCGGAAATTACGAGTTAGATAACAGACAAATAGATAGCCTGAAAAAATCAACTCCTTTTTGTAAACTAACTATTAACACATTCAAAGGAGAGAAAAAATTATTTAAATTGTATAGAGCAGCCGCAGACAACTCAGATTTAAACACGGATGACTACGGTGAAAAAGTACCGTATGATGTGAATAGATTTTGGTGTGTGTTGCCAAATGGCGATGTTGTAAAATGTCAATATTTCGTTTTCAATCCACTGATTATGGGCAATGTCTATTTCGACCCTGAACGATATGAACGCATGAATCAAAACCGTTAATAACTCGTGGATAAAAGTCTTTGAAAAGATGAAATTATACTCCTAATACTTTTAAAAGATTGGTATATTTGTTCGTTGATAAACATATTTCAGAATGAATTTCATCGTCTCAAGCACGAATTTATTGCGTCACTTGCAAAGTATTAGCGGAGTATTAAGTACAAACAATACACTTCCAATTTTAGACAATTTCTTATTTGCAATTGCAGATAGCAGACTCACAATTTCTGCTTCTGATTTAGAAACAACGATGCAAACAAGCATGGAGGTTGAAGCCAATGAAACTGGTAAAATTGCAGTTCCTGCAAAAATGCTTTTAGAGATTTTGAAGAATTTACCCGATCAGCCATGTACGTTTAAAGTTGATGCATCCTTTGGTATTGAAATTGTGTACGACAACGGAAAATCTAAAATGGCAGGTTTTAATGGAGATGAATTTCCAAAATCACCCGAAATAAAAAGCGATTCTAAAGTTCGCGTTTCTGGTGACGTGATTTCAGGAGCTATCAATAAAACCCTTTTTGCTGCAGGAAATGATGATTTGAGACCTGTAATGAGTGGTATGTATTGCCAATTCAGTAAATCAGACATTACCTTTGTAGCAACAGACGCACACAAGTTGGTTCGATACAAGCGCACAGATGCTTCTGCTGATGGTGGAACTGCTTTCATCTTGCCAAAAAAACCATTAAACTTATTAAAAGCAAATATCCGTGGCGAAGAAGAAGTGTTGATAGAATATTCAGAATCAAATGCTGTATTTACGTTCAATGATATTGTTTTAACCTGTAGATTAATCGATGGTAAATATCCGAATTACGAAGCTGTTATCCCTAAAGAAAACCCCAATGTATTAATCATTGATAGAAGTCAATTGCACAATGCAATCAAAAGGGTTTCTATCTGTGCAAACAAAACTACGCACCAAGTGGTATTAAAAATTGCTGGTAGTGAGTTGAATATCTTTGCTGAAGACATCGACTTTGCAAGTGAATCAAATGAACGATTGACTTGTAATTATACAGGGGCAGATATTGAAATTGCTTTTAACAGCCGCTTCTTATTAGAAATGCTAAACAACATCGATACACCTGAAGTGCAAATTGCTATGAGTGAACCGAGTAGAGCAGGGTTGTTGATGAATTACAACTCTCAGAACGAACATGAAGATGTGTTGATGCTCGTAATGCCTGTGATTATCAATAGATAATATCAAATTGTTTTTTTGGCTCGACTTTTGTTTTCTAGTTGAAAATAAAATTCTAAAGTCATGAAAAAGTTTTACACCATCGCTACAATGCTGCTAATGTGCAGTCATTTTGCTTTTTCTTCAGAATTTACACTGCGTGTGAAAAAGCAAGAACAAGTTGTTGTTACCGTTCAATCACAAACGCAAACAAACAACACAAACTACTTTCAATTTTTTCAAATTCCAAGTGGACAACTGTATGTGAACGTAACAGACAAGTGGACAGGACAAACCTTGTTCAGTAATTATGTTACAATACCAGCAAACTACCAAGTTTATGCCGAATTGGACTATGCAGGAAATATGTCAGTATTATCAAGCACTCCAATTTACAACAATGGCAATGTTGGCACTGTAACATACGGAAATACAGGTAATAATGCAAATTGGAACAATAATTACGGCAACCATTGCGGAACAGCTGGTACAAACAACTATCCATATTACAACAATTTTAATCAAGTAAGTTACGCACAGTTTCTAACATCCCTAAAAAATGAAAGTTTTGATAGCTATAGACTGAAAGATTCGAAACGATATGCAGCAAAAACTCAACTTTCTGCACAGCAAATTTCAGAGATTGCTGCAACTTTCACTTTCGATAGTTACCGGTTAGATTTTGCAAAAGCAGCTTATGCTAATTGCTACGACAAAGCAAATTATTTTCTTCTTAAAAACACTTTTACTTTCACATCATACTACAATGATTTAATTGAATCTGTGAACTAAGTATTTTTTACGAATATCCTTTTGGCATAATATGCCAATTATCCTTGAAAAGAGTGTATTTATCACTATCTATATAAATGCACTCTTCTTTTTTTATATATTTAAGACTTTTTTATCATTAATTCATTATATTTGAAGCAGATAAGACACTTATGGAAGTAAAGGATATAGAAAAATTGCAGGCCGCTTTCAATGAAAAACTTGCAAACGAAGTAAGAATAGAACCAAATGACTGGATGCCAGATGCATACCGTAAAACCTTAATTCGTCAAATTTCACAACATGCTCACTCTGAAATTGTAGGCATGTTACCCGAAGGAAACTGGATTTCAAGAGCGCCAAGTTTAAAAAGAAAACTGGTATTGCTTGCTAAAGTTCAAGATGAAGCAGGGCATGGTCAATATTTATACAGTGCCATGGAAACGCTAGGCGCATTGCGTGAAGATACTATTGACGACATGCACGAAGGGCGAGCAAAATACTCATCTATCTTTAATTACCCCACTCTAACCTGGGCCGATATGGGCGCAGTTGGCTGGCTGGTAGATGGAGCAGCAATTATGAACCAAGTACCTTTGTGTAGAACTTCGTATGGACCTTATGCTAGAGCAATGGTTCGTGTGTGTAAAGAAGAATCTTTTCATCAGCGTCAAGGCTATGAAATCATGTGCACCTTAATGGAGGGCACAGAAGTGCAAAAAGAAATGGCACAAGATGCGCTGAATCGCTTTTGGTGGCCGGCATTGATGATGTTTGGACCAAGTGATGCAGATTCTACACATAGCCAGCAATCAATCGAATGGAAAATTAAACGTCATACCAATGACGAATTGCGTCAAATGTTTGTGGATGCTACTGTACCACAAGCTGAACTGATTGGGTTAAAAGTACCTGACGCAAATTTGAAATGGAATGAAGAACGTGGTCATTATGACTTTAGCAGTATTGATTGGACTGAATTCTGGGAAGTAGTTCAAGGAAATGGTCCTTGCAATGAAGATAGAATTGAGGCTAGAAAAAAAGCAAAAGAAGAAGGCATGTGGGTTCGTGAAGCAGCTCTGGCTCATGCCGCAAAAAGAAATGTAAAAAAAGCATCCTAATACAATTAAATTATGGCACAAAATAATTGGCCTCTTTGGGAGGTATTTATCAGAAGTAAACAAGGGTTGAATCACAAACATGTTGGAAGCGTGCATGCAGCAGACGCAAAAATGGCACTTGATAATGCCCGTGATGTATATACACGAAGAAGTGAAGGTATATCTATTTGGGTTGTGGAATCAGCGTTAATCTCTGCCTCAGATCCAAATGAAGCAGATGCTCTTTTCGAGCCGGCTGATTCAAAAATTTATCGCCACCCTACATTTTATAAGGTTCCTGAAGGAGCTGGTCACATGTAAAAATAAATATCGTGAACGCATTATATAAATATACACTTCGTATAGCTGATGACAGTTTAATTTTGGGTCAACGCCTTTCTGAATGGTGTGGTCATGGACCAATCATAGAAGAAGATATAGCGATGACAAATATTTCTTTGGATTTAATCGGTCAAGCACTTTCATTATACGAATATGCAGCTAGCATTGATGAAAAAGGAAAAACAGCAGATGATTTAGCCTTTTTACGATACGAAAATCAATATTACAACACTCAATTGGTTGAGCAAACAAATGGTGATTTTAGTAAAACAATGGTAAGACAATGGTTGTTTGATTCATTTAGAGTTCCATTTTACGAAGCACTTCAACATTCTGAAGACATGCAATTGGCTGCCATTGCTGAAAAATCTCTAAAAGAAACAAAGTACCATTTGAAACATTCATCAGAGTGGATTATCCGAATGGGAGATGGCACAGAAGAATCAAAACATCGTGTAGAAAAATCTTTGAATTACATGTGGAAATTTGCTGATGAAATGTTTTACATGGATGAAGTAGACCAAACATTATTGAATGAGGGAATTGCTGTCGATTTAGAGAAAATTCGTGCTGAGTTTATGAAGCGTGTAAAATTAGTACTAGATGAAGCTACACTTGAAACACCTCAACCCAAAAAGAGTTTCTTTTGTCAAGGTAGAATTGGAAAGCACTCTGAACACATGGGGCATTTGTTAGCAGAAATGCAATACATGCAACGTGCATACCCAAACATGGAATGGTAACAGAAAAGCAATTATGGGAACTTCTAGAAAATGTATCTGATCCAGAGGTTCCCGTACTTACAATTGTTGATTTAGGAATAGTTCGAAAAGTTGAAATTTCTCCAAAGGGGCAAATTGAAATTACAATTACACCAACATATTCGGGGTGCCCTGCTATGAACTACATCGAAAAATCTATCCATCAATGCATGGAAGAAAACAGCATTGCCCCTGTATTAATAAAAACAGAACTTTCGCCAGCTTGGACGACAGATTGGATGTCTGAAAATGGTAGAAAAAAATTAAAAGAATACGGGATTGCTCCACCCGTTGATGAACCAGATAAACATGTTCTTTTTGGTAGAAAACCTACGGTACCTTGCCCAAGATGTAACTCAGAACACACAAAAATGCTTAGCCAATTCGGAAGCACCTCATGCAAAGCCTTGTTTCAATGCCAAGAGTGCCAAGAGCCATTTGAGTACTTCAAGTGTTTAAAATAGTTACATTTATACATAAAAACAATACAATTTAGTATCTCCTTATTTATCAAGACTCATACTTCTTCAAGCCCTTACGAAATGAGCAAATTGATAGATAAATCATCTATTTTGTAAGATTAACTTATTGAACTATTTTGTAGAATCAACAAATTGTTTTATGTTTGTACATAAATTGGCTTTGTCAACTACTGTATATGAGCAAAACTATTCGCTACACCTGTTTGACAAACGTCTTATTAGTTACTAAAACCACTGTTTAATTTAGACTTCTCCAATCTAAAACAAACTAGAAATGCTAATAATGAGACGTTTATTAAATATATCAATCTTATCCTTGATTTTCTTGGTGAATTTTTCGTGGAGTCAAGTAGTGGTGAGCCCACCCGTCGGTACAGTTATTACAACAAGTTCACCAAACCCACTCGCATTTGGTTTACCTGGAGGACAAACATATACAATTACAAATTCTTCTTGGCCTGCATTCAATACCAACTGTTATGTTTTTGCCATAAACGACACCCTCTATGATGTAATAAATGCAAACAACCCCGGGCCAACTGGTGGACCTTGCATCAACATGAGTGATGTAGTTTACAGTTCAGGACTTTCAAATTTACCCAGTGGACTAATTGTTTATACTGGAACGGCAACATACCGATACAAAGATCTTGGAAACGTATTTGTGACCAATATTACAATCCCAATTCGAGTTACTGTTTCTTTCTCTGCTCCAGTTACTTATTATCCAAACAACACATTTGTTGTGCCCATACTTTCTAATTTTAGCTACAACGTTCTGTATGAAAGTTTTTCACCATCCAATGCGCAGTATACTTCAGGTTCTTCAGGAGTGTGGACTCCTTCAAAAACTTTATACGACAACATATTAACAGACCCGGCAAATTCTTTTTGTCTTGTTTTCCCAAATGGGGATTTCACTTTACATACTACAACTGCTACTACAGCTGCTAGTTCTACCTTGTGTCAAGGAAATACACTCAATTTAATTGGCGGAGGTTCAGGAAATAATTTAAATTTCAGTTGGGTTGGGCCAAATTTCTTTACGGCCAACATCCCTAGCCCAACAATTGCAAATATGAGTGCCGTAAACTCTGGGACTTATACATTGACAGCTACAAGCGATATTGGTTGCGCTAACAGTGTAACATCGGTAATAACCGTTCAACAAC
>JBDHXR010000018.1:0-29892 GCA_039810825.1 Fluviicola sp. | reverse complement strand
TTTAGCTTTAAACAGACTTGAGATAATTCGAATAATAAATGTCTGATAGAATACAATCAAGCTTGGAGCAATAATAATCAGAAAATCTAAAGCAGAAATATCATTCTTTTTAAAGAAAAAAGAGATAAAGCATAAAACACTTGACACAACGAAAAAATGAATCAGCAATATGTTAGACACCATTGGACTTTCACGTATCCCTTTTCTATTTAGTTCATCTATATTTTCAAAATTCCATATCCCTGAAAAAAGTACTAAAAATACATTTCGTTGGGTTATTCGAGCTACAGAAAGCAATGCGAAACAAAGTACAATTGCTACAATCACAAGAGGAGAATATTGCTGAACTCTTTCAATCAATTGAAATTCACCTTTCACCATTCCATTCGTTAGCAATAAGCAGTTTTGAATCATACAATTCATGAATTTTGATGCAAAGTTAGAATTTTGATTTATATCTGATGCCTTCAACTAGTTTTACCACAACACATTTATTTCATGCATTTAATTAACTTTGCATTTCAAAAAGTAAAATAAAACACATGAAATCTGATTTATACACACATCCGGATTACTTATTAATGGATGAATTACTTACAGATGAACAAAAATTAGTTCGTGATACTGCTAGAGCATGGGTAAAGAAGGAAGTTTCTCCAATTATTGATGAACATTATGAAAAAGCTACTTTCCCGATGCACTTACTAAAAGGGTTGGGTGAAATTGGTGCTTTTGGACCATATATACCAGAAGAATATGGTGGACCTGGCTTGGATCAGATTTCTTATGGCTTGATAATGCAAGAATTGGAGCGTTGTGACTCTGGATTGCGTTCAACGGCTTCTGTTCAAAGCTCCTTAGTTATGTACCCAATTTGGAAATATGGTACAGAAGAACAAAAGAAAAAATACTTACCAAAATTAGCTACCGGCGAAATGATTGGTTGTTTTGGATTAACTGAACCAGACCATGGGTCTAACCCTGGTGGAATGCTCACAAACTTTAAAGATAAAGGAGATCACTATTTGTTGAACGGAACAAAAATGTGGATTTCAAATGCTCCTTTTGCTGACATTGCTGTTGTTTGGGCAAAAAACGAAGAAGGTAGAATTTGGGGTTTAATTGTAGAACGAGGAATGGAAGGATTTTCTACTCCAGAAATCCACGGAAAACTTTCGCTTCGTGCTTCTGCTACCGGTGAGTTAATTTTTGACAATGTAAAAGTACCTAAAGAAAACTTAATGCCTGTTCGTTCTGGTTTAGGAGCTCCTTTAAGCTGCTTGGATTCTGCACGTTTTGGTATAGCATGGGGAGCGCTGGGCGCTGCCATGGATTGCTATGATCAAGCTCTACGTTATTCAAAAGAAAGAACACAGTTTGATGTTCCAATTGGTGCTTTTCAGTTAACGCAAAAGAAACTTGCGGAAATGATTACAGAAATCACTAAAGCACAGTTTATGACTTTGCGTGTAGGTCAATTAAGAAATGAAGGCAGAGCAACATCAGCAATGATTTCGATGATAAAACGCAACAATGTTGAAATTGCTTTGGATATAGCACGCGAAGCGCGTCAGATACACGGCGGAATGGGTATTACAAGCGAATACTCTATGATGCGTCACATGGCAAACTTAGAATCTGTAGTTACTTATGAAGGTACTCATGATATTCATTTACTCATTACAGGTATGGACGTTACTGGTATTTCTGCATTTACAAGAGAGATGCCATAAGCAATATTATTTTTCACACGAATAAAAACCTCTTTCTAATCGAAGAGGTTTTTTTGTGAAAGAAAAAATAGGATGATCCCTTTTTAATTTGATCCCTTAATTCCATAAAAAAAGCCTCAACTTTCATTGAGGCTTGGTACCCGAGGCCGGAATCGAACCGGCACTCCCGAAAGAACAGGATTTTGAATCCAGCGCGTCTACCAGTTCCGCCACTCGGGCTTTTTGCGGACAGGCTTGTCTTATAGAAGAGTAAGCGGGTGCAAAAATAAGCAATAATTTCAATTCACCAATATTTTCCAAAAAAAAGATACACCTTTTTATTGCGTTTTTAGAACTTATTTTAATTAATAGCTGTTTATTTTTCTTCGCTTCTTATTTTTGCATGAATCTGCTTTTTCATGATAAAAGAGTTAACCATTTCTTCTTATTTTGAGCAAATCGATAACTCGGTGTTGGTAGATGTACGTGCACCTTCTGAGTTTCAAAAAGGCCATATTCCGGGTGCAGTTAATATTCCTCTTTTTTCGGATGAAGAAAGGACGAACATTGGCAAGACATACAAGCAAATTGGTAAAGATGAAGCGGTATTGCTTGGTTTTGAGATTGCTGGGCCAAAGTGGCGCTCTTTTATTGAAATAGCTTCTCAGTTAGCTTCGAATAAAAAGATTGTATTGCATTGTTGGCGAGGAGGAATGCGGAGTCAAGCCATGGCATGGGTTCTGCAGTTTGCAGGGTTTCATGTCTCCATACTGAAAGGAGGATACAAAGCTTATCGTAATTTTGTACTGAACCAATTTTCTACTCCGTATAAACTCCTGGTTCTTGGTGGTAAAACAGGTTCGCGTAAAACGTTGGTTCTTCATGAATTGAGAAAGTTGAACCAACAGGTTATTGATTTAGAAGATTTAGCTCAACATAATGGTTCTGTATATGGAAGTATGAATCGGAAATGCCAGCCAACACAAGAGCAATTTGAAAACGAATTGGCAAAACAACTTTTTTCTTTTTCATCTGATTCACCAATTTGGATAGAGGATGAAAGTTTGCGAATTGGCACTGTAGTGTTGCCCTTATCGTTGCGAAAACAAATGCAAAACGCTCCGCTTATTGTAGTTCAACTTGATTTAGAAGACAGGGTAAATTATCTTGCTCTTGAATATGGAGTTTTACCAGCTCAGTTCTTAATAGATGCAACTAAGCAAATTCATAAAAGACTTGGTCCGCAAAATACAACAGCTGCAGTTCAAGCTATTCAAGAAGGTAGAATGAAAGACTTTGTGCGAATAATGTTGAATTATTACGACAATACGTATGATTATTGTGTTTCAAAAAGACAAAAAGATTTAGTTTTTCATACCGATTTTCAAGAAAATTCTGATGAGAAAACAGCAGTATGTTTATTGGATTTTATTAAAAAAAATACGTTAATTGATTATTTATGAGCGAAATAAAACTTACCCAATATTCTCACGGAGCCGGATGTGGATGCAAGATTAGTCCTGCTATCTTAGATAAAATGCTTCACAGTTCTCTACCTAAGCAACATGATTCAAGACTATTAGTAGGGAATAAAGATAGAGACGATGCTGCTGTGTATGATTTAGGTAATGGCACTGCTTTGATCTCGACAACAGACTTTTTTATGCCTATAGTTGACAGCCCTTATGATTTTGGTAGAGTTGCCGCTACCAATGCAATAAGTGATGTGTATGCTATGGGCGGAAATCCTGTTTTGGCTATAGCAATATTGGGATGGCCAGTAAACGAATTAGCACCAGAAATCGCTCAGCAAGTTTTGGAAGGTGCAAGATCAGTGTGTATAGAAGCCGGAATTACTTTGGCAGGTGGGCACAGCATTGATTCTCCCGAGCCTATTTTTGGTTTGGCTGTAAATGGCTTGGTTGAAGTAAAAAATTTGAAACAGAATTCTACTGCAAATGAGGGAAGTTTGTTGTATTTAACTAAACCGTTGGGTGTAGGAGTGTTTTCAACTGCACAGAAAAAAAATATGCTTTCAGATTCGGATGCAACTGTTATGTTGGATAGCATGACGCAATTGAATAAACTCGGAGCCTTATTTGGAACATTACCAGAAGTAACTGCAATGACAGATGTAACAGGCTTTGGACTGCTGGGGCACTTATCTGAAATGTGTGAAGGAAGTGGACTGCTTGCTGAAGTCAACTTTGAAAAAGTTCCCGTTTTTCAATCTGTTTTTGAGTATATCGCAAAGCAGTGCGTCCCCGGAGGAACAACCAGAAATTGGAACAGTTATGGGCACAAGGTAAAGCTAGCAGATGAGCAACAAAAATTTATTTTGGCAGATCCTCAAACCAGTGGCGGACTTTTAGTTGCAGTGTTGCCACAGCATGCAGAAAAATTTGAAAAACTTTTAACCCAACACAATTGTTCGACTCAACCTTTTGGTAAATTAGTGAAACCGAATGGACATAAGCATTGCA
Organism: Fluviicola sp.; assembly: GCA_039810825.1. Lineage (GTDB taxonomy): Bacteria > Bacteroidota > Bacteroidia > Flavobacteriales_D > Crocinitomicaceae > Fluviicola. The sequence goes on along the minus strand of JBDHXR010000018.1, from coordinate 25,697 downwards.
TTGAGGTTCTGTGATCTAGAAAAAAAAATCTCGATAGAATTTCTACCGAGATTTTTTAATCGTTGTATTTGAACTACAGGTCAAATTTTATTCCTTGTGCCAACGGAAGCGCGTCGGAATAATTGATTGTATTTGTTTGGCGACGCATGTATATTTTCCATGAATCAGAGCCAGATTCACGTCCGCCACCCGTTTCTTTTTCTCCACCAAATGCTCCGCCAATTTCAGCACCGGAAGTACCGATGTTAACATTCGCAATTCCACAATCAGAGCCTGCTTGTGATAAGAATGCCTCAGCTTCTTTCAAATTGTTGGTCATGATTGCAGAAGACAACCCTTGAGGAACATTGTTTTGAATAGCAATTGCATTTTCTACAGACCCGGTATATTTCATCAAATATAAAACTGGTGCAAACGTTTCATGCTGAACAATGCTGTAATTGTTTTGCGCTTCAGCAATTGCAGGTTTCACGTAGCAACCAGATTCATAACCAGCGCCCGTCAAAACACCACCTTCAACAAGCAATTTTCCACCTTCTTCTACCACCTTTTTTAAGGCTGTTTGGTATGCAGCAACAGCATCTTTATCGATAAGTGGACCAACATGCATGTTTTGATCCAACGGATTTCCAATTCGTAATTGGGAATATGCTTTTACCAATGCTTCTTTTACTTGATCGTAAACGGATTCATGAATAATTAAACGACGAGTTGATGTACAACGTTGTCCGGCAGTTCCAACAGCGCCAAATACAGCTCCCGGAATGACCATTTTCATGTCAGCAGTTGGTGTAATAATGATTGCATTATTCCCTCCTAGTTCTAATAAAGATCTTCCAAGTCTGCGCCCTACAGCTTCACCTACTGCCTTGCCCATTCTTGTTGAGCCAGTAGCAGAAACTAAAGGAACACGAACATCATTCGTCATTAATTTCCCGATTTCAGCATCACCAATTAGCAAACAAGAAACGCCTTCAGGTACATTGTTTGCCTCAAACACTTCATGTATAATTTTTTGACAAGCTATTGCAGTAATTGGTGTTTTTTCAGATGGCTTCCAAATACATACATCTCCGCAAACCCAAGCCAAAGCAGTGTTCCAGCTCCATACAGCTACCGGAAAGTTGAACGCAGAAATAATTCCGATGATTCCTAGTGGATGATACTGCTCGTACATACGGTGTCCCGGTCTTTCAGAATGCATGGTTAGTCCATATAACTGACGAGAAAGGCCAACAGCAAAATCGCAAATATCAATCATCTCTTGTACTTCGCCCAAACCTTCTTGCAAAGATTTACCCATTTCATAAGACACCAATTCGCCTAAGGCTTGTTTTTTTTCACGTAATTTATCTCCAAACTGACGAACAATTTCTCCTCGTTTTGGTGCTGGCATTGTGCGCCATACTTTAAACGCTTCAGTTGCTTTTAATACGATAGCTTCATATTCAGCTTCAGTTGCAGCACTAACAGATGCAATCAATTTCCCATCAACCGGGGAAAAAGAGTCAATTTTTGTTCCTCTTGTGTTAAACCAGTATCCACCGGTTGATGCACCTCTGTTTTCTGCTTCTATACCTAAGGTTTCAAGAACATTGCTTATTTCTATACCTGTTGTTGCCATTTTATGCTAATTTTTTATTGAACAAAAGTAATTATTATATGCTTGTAAATGGTTTATTTCCATCACTATTTAATGATTTTCCAAAGAGCACCATTTTTAGTTGAAAATTTCTCCAGTTGCCCTTCTGTTGTAAGTTTTTCTAAAAGCACATTGCTTTCATTTGTTGATTTACCACTTAACTCACTAAATTCTCTAAGTGTAAGGGTTGGGTAAGCCGAAAATAAATATTCCCACTCTGTAGAATAGCTTTTTTTGTGCAGAGAAGGAACGATTTTTTGAATGGCTTGTACGTATTTTTCATAGGGTTGCGAGCCGTAAATAATTTCTTTGTTCCCATTGGTATCGATAAAAAATAGCGTTGGAAAACCGCGAACGCCTAATTTACGGGCAAGTTCCAAATCTTCCTTAAATAACATTTCAGCGCTTGATTCGAAATCTGATTTTAACTTTAAAATATCCAACCCTGTTTTTTTAGCTGCTTCTTCTATGTTTTCCCATCGTGCTATATTTTTTTTACGCAAAAAAACCATTTCACGCATTTCACGCAAAAAATTGATTGCTAAATCATGATCTTGCAATTCTGCGGCTTTAAAAGCAATGGATGGAGGATACGAAGAATGCAAAGGGTCTTCAAGCCATACATCGCCATCAATTGGCATTTGGTAATAAGCACTTACTTCATCCCAGTGGTGGGCTACATCAGAGGGTTTACTTATTCCCCCACTGTTGTAACTCCAATCAGGTAGTAAACCACCCATGCGGTATTCAATTGAAAGAAAATCTCCGTATTCCAGTTTTAACCTTCTAAGTTGTGGTTCAATTCCCCAACACGATGAACAAATTGGGTCTGTGAAATAAATGATTTTAAGAACTTTCTCAGTACTTAGGGTGTTGACTTGTGACGCTGTATCTGCCTCAGGCATTTCGCACATTCCGCTTTTTGGGTCACAAAGCAATGGATTTTTTTCTTGCATATTGTTCGTTTGTTGTGTGAAAACACTTGTTGTTGAAAGAAGCATAAAGAAAAAGCAAAGCAATGTTTTCACTGTAAATAAATTTGTGTTGCAAAGGTCGCAATAATCCTTTTCAAAGTTGACTGAAAGCGGATGTTGAAAAGCTAAAAAATGTCAAAAAGAGACTTATTTCATTAAATCACCCCTTTAGATTTTAATTCTAAGTATTTATTGATTGTGTTTAAGGAAAGGTCTTCTGGCTTTGTAAGTATACTTTGAATACCATTTTGTTTTAATTCTCTAACGATATTCCACTTGATGTTTACAAGTTTTTCAGCAACTGCAGATTCAATAATGTCTTTATGGCTATGTGCTTGCTGGTGAGAAATTTCTATAAGTTCGTTGTTTTGAAAAAATATCAATACCAACACGTGTTTTTTGTTGATTTTTTGAAGCAAAGGAAGTTCTCTTCGCATGGCATATTCACTTTCAAAATTGGTAAATAAAAAGAGCAAAGACCGAGTTTTTATGTGTTGCCGTATGCTTTGGTAGAGCAATTCATAACTCGCTTCTTTGAATAGAGATTGTTGATTGTGCAGCATTTCAGTAATGCGTCTTAACTGACCTTGCTTTCTGTCTGCAAGCATTATACTTCCAATTTTATTAGAAAAAGTGATTAATCCTGCTCGATCGCCTTTTCTGAGAATAATATTAGACAACACGAGAGATGAGTTTATGGCATAATCCATTACCGTCATATTGTTGAAAGCTAGCTGCATGGGTCTGCTTTTATCTAACAAACAATAAATGGATTGCGACCGCTCTTCTTGATATTGATTGACCATTAGTTCATTTCTTCTGCTGGTCGCTTTCCAATTCATGGTTCGCAAATCATCTCCTTGGATATAGTTGCGTATTTGCTCAAACTCGCTTGTGTTTCCAATCCTGCGCACCTTTTTAATACCTTGCGACAAGGTTTGAGGGTTGAACACTTTCAGTTCATAGCGTTTCATTTGCAATACAGAAGGGTACACATGAAAATCATCTTCCGTATTCATTATTATTCTTCTTTGTGCTAAAAATAAAGGCGAACGCATCAAGATAACTTGAGGTGTAAACATGTAAACGCCACGTTCAGTGGGTGTGATGGAGTACTCAAAAGTTTTTGGTTTTTGTGGTGGTAGCAACACATTCCATACGTGCTTTCTACGTTGCATAAAAATTGGGAAGCCTTCGTATATTGCAACTTGTATGGGAAGATTGCTTGTATTTGTTGCAAGCAAAGTTACATTGTTTTCATCTCCTAAATTGAATTGATGGGTATATTTCCGTTCAAGTACAACCGGTTTTTTTGACATGAAAAGGATGAGTAGGTCTAATGAGAATAAAAAAACCAACACCAATAGCACTAAGATTCCAATGGCTTCTGTAAGTGAGGTAAAAAAAGACAAGCCAATCAATGCAATTCCAAGTGCTGCAATCAAGAAAAAGAATCGGGTAATATGAATAGAACGGAGTACTTTCATTAACGAGGAACTTCTACAGATTGTATGATTTCACGAATTACATCTTCAACATGAATGCCTTCCATTTCAGCTTCTGGAGTTAAGATAAGTCGGTGGTTTAGTACTGGAATAGATACAAATTGAATATCGTCTGGAGTTACAAAATCTCGTCCTCGGATGGAAGCAAAAGATTTTGCTGCTTTTAGAATAGAAAGTGATGCACGTGGAGAACCTCCTAAGTATAATTTTGCATGGTTTCTTGTTCTGCCAACCAAGTTTGCGATGTACTGAATTAAACGATCTTCTACAACTGTTTTTTCAACTGTTAATTGCACTTTTTGAAGGTCTTCTGAATTGAAAACAGGCTTTATTTCAGATAGTTCAGGGGCTTTCATTTGATCTTTGTAACGGGTCAAAATCAGTGCTTCTTCTTCAATAGAAGGGTATTCGAGTTTTATTTTGAATATAAATCGATCCAATTGAGCTTCGGGAAGTTGATATGTTCCCTCTTGTTCGATAGGGTTTTGTGTAGCAACAACAAGAAAAGGATAATTCATCGGGTACCGAACTCCGTCAAACGTAATTTGGCGTTCTTCCATCACTTCAAATAATGCAGCTTGTGTTTTAGCCGGTGCACGGTTTATCTCATCTATCAAAACAATATTCGAAAAAACAGGACCTTTTTTGAAATTAAAAGAACTGTCTTTCATATTGTAAACCGATGTTCCAATTACGTCAGACGGCATTAGATCGGGAGTAAATTGGATGCGTGAAAAATCAACAGCCAACACCTTAGCTAAGGCTTTAGAGGAGAGTGTTTTCGCGATACCAGGTACACCTTCCAGCAATAAATGCCCGTTTGAAAAGATACCTACAAGCAGTAATTCAATCATTTCATTTTGTCCGATGATGTACTTTCTCAGTTCTTCACGCACATCGTTTACTTTGTTTGCCAACCAAATTAGATCGGTGTTGTTACGCGTTGTTAACCCTACAGACTCTGAGTTTTGAGTGTTTTCATCTCTGTTTTCATCTTTTGGCTGATACGCCGAAAAGTCATTGTTCTCTTCTTGATTCATGCTTTATGGTTTAAATATTCGACAAATTGTTTCAAAGCCATTGTTGAGTTTGTTGCAAGCAACAATCTGGTTAACTGAATGTTATTTCCATCTTCAAAGATGAAGATAAAATGTTTTTCAGTAATGCTACTATCAATGTGTTGGTTGAGGCTAATTTTCTTTTTCCCAAAGAAAAGCCCGTGTTTAATGAGCGTGTTTTTTTCAATAATCAAATAGGGGTGAGCGATAAATCGGATGCTTAAAAATAGAATAAGCAATGCCAACACAACAAGCAGAATGCCTATTCCAATTCCACCTGAAAGCAATGCTAAACCTCTTATTGAAACCAAAAGCCCGATGAATATTCCTACCAAACCTATACTTATTGATTTATGAATGGTTAATTTTCGGTTAGATGCAATAAAGTTTTGATTTGTTGAAATAATACCGTTATTGATGAATAAGGTGTGAATTTTCTGTTGAATATTTACTACATATTCATCTGTAATTTCTTTGTTTCTAGTAGTTAAATCTTCCATAATTTCTTGTAAACTTATTGCAGATTCTGGCAATTTCTCTTTTAATCGAGCGAATGCATTTTTTCGTGTTTCCTCATTCGATAAATCAATATAATAATAGCGTTGTATTGCAAAAAAGAAATTTTTACGCACCAATTGAAGCACATCAATAGGAGATTTTTTTGAAATATAAATAGAGGCAAGTGTTTCTACGTATGGCAATGATCTATTGTGTTTATTAGGGTAGCCGGGAATAATGTTTTCCTTACGTTTAGCACGGAAAATAACGTAGAGTAGCAAAAGAAAAATACTTAGCAAGAAGGCTATTCTTAACGGTTTATTTTTCAAGATAAATTGTAGAAGTGACGTATCTTCTTTTTCAAAATCTCCTTCTTCGGTGTATTCTGACGGTTTATTTTTTAAATAATCTGCACAGCTAAGGAAAATAATAGGCTTATGTTTTGGAATATATTTGAACATGGATACTGCATGCGCATATCCATTTGGTGTTGATACATGGATGTTTTGAAATAAATTGGGCAAACAATGAAAATGCATTTTCCCCTTTTCAACGTTTAAAAAGAAAGCAACAGGGTGTTTCATCGCAAACATATACGCATGGTAAGCACTGTCTTTAATTTGAGACTCTTGAAATGAATACCAATCACCGTAAACTGTATCGTTTTGAAAGACATGATAAAATGCACGTGTAGAGTCACCCAAGTGTGCAAAAAGTACTTTGTTGTAATCCCAATTGTAAGCGTTGGGTTCAAAAATTTGTGTATAGATATTTTCTGTGAGGTGCTTGAAACTAAGGATTACTGTAGCGCCCTTTGCAGCCATATTACGCAATGAATCAAACGATTTTGTTGACATGCCAAATTGCTCACCTATGTATAAGTACGTTGCTTCTTTGTATGAAAGAATTGAGTCTACTTTTTCCCACTTACTTAATACATGTACACTGTCTCTAGTGTGTGTTTTTAGTAAATCAATAAAAAAGGATATTCCACCAGGATTTTTATCGTTTAGTTTATATGAGGTTTCCCAATCTGAGTAGTAAGTTTTTGTTTCAACTTGAACATTTGAAGCGTCTTTCATGAACCAAACTATCAAAGCAGAAATGAGAACAACTAGACCTGATGATATGTAAATAATACGTTTCATTTTACCTGTTCTATAGCTTGATATGCACTTTTTAATTGTGGTTCAATCTCTGAATATATTTTTTTGTCAAGTTGATATTCACCGTACCAAAACAAATCGTAGAATGAAACGATCTTTTCAAAGCTCACTAGGATGTCTTTGCCTTGTAGTTCTATGATGTAGTGCATGTTAGTCTTTTCTTTTTTCCAAAAAATCCACCGTTTCTCGATGAGCTCTTTGAGTGAGAAAAGTAAATAGATACGTACACACTCTTTATATTCACCCGCTATTAGAGCTTGTTCTAGCTTCAATTGAAGTTCAGATTTTGGTATTTCTATCGGATTTATATCCTCAATAATTGGTTCAAATGGAAGCGATTTGTTGCTTTTCCCATTGTAGTTTTTTACAATTTGATAGACGATGTATGCACATGCAATAAGCAATACAATTATTCCTAAATAGTAAAAAAATGTACCTACGCCAGATGGATATTCAATTTCTGGAGCATCTGGAGTGTCAACTTCTGGCAATTCAATAGGCTCTGCTTTTTCAATTTCAGGGTCTTCTTCTATGTTGCCTCCTTTTTGCCCTTGCTTTAATTCTGATTCCGTATAGGGAACACCTTGATATGGATTTATATTGAAACTACCGCCTGAGTTAATGTTGTTTTCATTTCGTATATTAGTAGGGTAATCGTAGGTTTCAGCATTTGGACCTTTGTAGCCGTTTGTTGGTTTATATCCTTTTTCTTTGTTTACATTTTTCCATTTTTTTAAGACAGCATCGTCTTTCCCATAACACAAAGCAGTGTTGAGCATAAAAAATAGGGCAATATTAGAGAGTATTTTACTCAAAATCTACCTGTGTTTCTTGATTGCGTTTTCGTTTCCCAAATGTTTCAAGTTGCTTCTTTAAGGAAGTTGATTCTTTTAACTCACAAACTGATAAATAGTGAAAAGACATGGCAATGATGAATAATGGAATGGTGAAAAGCATAAATATGACATAAAACAATTGTCTAACAATGTTTGCCGGCACCATAAAGTCACTGATGTAGAAGCGCGCTATATTTTTTGTAAAACTTGCAATCTTGTCCAATAAATCAGGAAATTCTGGTTCTCTTGAGGTTCCAGAGCTAAATACCAATGCAATAGGCTGTGCAAAAAGAAACAGGACCAAACACAAAACTACAATACTTAATAAAATAGTTCCATAATGCTTTGAACCATAACTAAATCCGTTTCGTAGTTTTTTTGAAAATGATTCATCTCCTAAGACGATTGATGCTCCTTGCAACCAGAAAAAAGGTGCAAGAAACACAACAAGTAGCATCCAATACCAAGGTACATAAAACACCATCAAAAATAGCGCGATAAATCCAAACCATGCGGGTATTAATTTTTTAGGGAGAAAAGAAATTAGTGCACGTAATGTTAGTTTTTCATCTTGATGCATCACCTGATAAAATACTGTTAATGCCCATATGCAAAAGACCAAAGACCAGCAAAAAGTTGCTAAAAAATCCCATGCAGACTTTACTGTAATTCCCATGATTAAACTAATTTGAGAAACCCAATCGTATTCGTATTGATGAGTTAGGTCATTGTATCTGGTGTAATCTTGAAAAAATACAACAGCAGCTATTAGAGGGAGCGTTAAAACTAAATTAACTCGAACAAATGCTAAGATATGCACTCTGTAAAAAGCAAATGTGTCTTGAAAGAGCACATTAAATTTTCTTATTTTGTGGATATCAAACGTGTTTTTATAAATACGTACAGGAGGATCCTTCTCATCGAGTAAATCAGGATGTTTTCTTGCTACAATTATTGGGTAGATGATAAAATAAAAGCAGATAATGGCAAATGAGAAGAGGATAATTGTCCATTTTGACCAGTCTGGAAGTAGTTGATAATTATGTGTTACAAAACTTTCGAGAAAACCTGCAACAATTAAAAAAGGGACCAAAGCCATCATTATTTTTAATCCACGCCTTGACGCCAGTTGTAAGCTTTGTAGCCGTGTGTATGACCCCGGGAAAAGCATTCCATTTCCTAAAGTAATACCAGCCCCGGCAGCTAAAACAATAGCACTGATTTCGAAAGCGCCGTGAATCCAGATGCCTAAAAAGGATGTTAACAGCAAGCCTTTTGTATAGAAAAATGATTGAAACGCCCCCAACATTAGTGCATTGTTGAATATAAAAATATGTGTACCGATAGTAAAAAAGAAGCCAAAAATGAAGGTGAGAAATGCAACTTTGATGTTGTTTAGCGTGATTTCAAGAAACATACTAATTTGAGTGGAACTGTGATACACACCAAGCGGGTCGCCTTTTCTAATATTTTCCAAGGTCATTTCAACATAACTATCCCCGAGTACATACCTCAAAAAATTGGGCTCATAGATCGTTGAAATTGCACCAATAAATACCCAAAACAGAAAAATGAATAAAGCAAAAGTTAAATTTCTTCGAGATTTGTATATTTCTATAGGCAACGATACTCTCCAAATGGTAAATATTTTTTTCCAAGAATCTTTTCGTTGCTTATGTACAAGGTTGTGCACGCTTTGTGCCAACTGATTCAGGTATACACGCACAGTTCTTTTGTCGTAAAAAGTTTGCGCATAGCTTAGGTCGTTTGTAATATCAGCGTATAAATCAGCTATTTCTTCTGGACTACCCGTGTTATTGTCAGAAAGTTTTTGAAAGCGTAGCCACTTTTCTTTATTTTGTTCTATGAACGAGGTTTCTTTCATGCAAGATAAAAATACTATTTTTTCAAGTTGATTTGAAAAAATTAGTTTTTATTCAATAAACTCTTGTCTTTGATGAGGTGTATAATTTTACTATAAGGTATAAATACTTCTGGCGCACCTGCCGCGTATGGACCAATTTCATATGCGTCAAACACAAACAACAAGCCTGTCGGCATGATGGCAAAATCTCGATTCAATTCAAATTTTCCTTTTTCAAACCACCACAACTCATCACCATTTGCTTCAATAAAAAGCTTTTCAGCAATGCTATTTAGCTTGTTTTTGAAATTTGGGATGAGTAATTCTTCTAATCTTACCAATTTCCCGGTATTGCAATTGTAATTGTAGAAATTCCCAAAAGAATAGGGATGAGCTGCACCAAAACCATAATAATATGAACTAATGGATATACATATTGTTTGATGGGAAAAGGATTCAATGCGTCCCCAAACTTCTTGTTCAAAGCCATAATCTTGCTCTATATTATCTACTGATCGGATAAATTCTTTGATGGTCTGTGGGCGCACTTCACCAACAGCAAATTTGCAATATTCTTTTTCTAGTGTTTGATTGATTTTTTTGGAAATTAACTCATTTTGTACTTTTAGTTTCAATAAATCAATTTTTAATGTAGTACACATGGTGTCCCAAGGCATCATCTCATCACCCTCAGGTATATTTTGAATAGTTGAACAGTTTTTGTTTGTTAGATGTTCTATTGAAAATTCCAACTTTTTAGTTGAATTCAGTTTAAGTTCAAAGGCAAGTTTGTTTTTGCTATTGATTTTTCCCCACAACCCAGAAAAGCGTGTTGCTGAAGAAAATTTGCCACTGAATATTGCTGTAATATCACCTAAATTGTCCGTTTCGTTCAATTCTAACTCACCGTTTGGATAAATTTTCCCGTTTACTTGCTTTGAAATACCATCGTTTACATCAACATATGAACCATGAATCAATGAATCCTGGCTTATCAACTCCATTTTTACTGGAGAATTATTTATAAACCCTTCGAGTTCATAATAATTGGTTTTATTCAGCACAAATTTATCCTCTTTTGTGCTATTTGTTTGTTCTTTATTCGGTTGATTATTATTCGATGAGCAGGAAAACAGGGCAATAGAAACAAGTGAGAGTGCGAAAATAACTTTCATATTAACTTTTTCAGCTAAAATAGAGAAATGAAATGAGTAAATAGAAATTCGGAAGCAAGAATTATTTTCCTCCTGCTTTTTTCGAAGAAACCTCAAAGAAAGAGCCTATTTTCATGAAAAAACCTTTTTTTTCCTCGGGCTCGGCTTTTGCTGGAGTTTGCGTAGCTTCTGTTGGTTTATTGGCTGTTTTTAGGCCTTGTGAGTCATCACTTTTTGGTGTTGCAACATAGGCAAAGTCTTTTCCATCATTGTTTTTAGGACTTTCAGTAATGGAAGCGGTAACAGTTGAAGAAAGAGGGCTTACTTCAGGGAGTAGTGTTGGGGTAGTTTTCCCGGATGATGAAGCTTCCCCAGCAGATGTAGAAAAAGGGATTAGTGTCTTTTCGGCATACTTAGTTGGAGAAGCTGTAAAAACCTTAATCTGATTCTCCTCTGAAAGTTTTTTTGGGGTGCTCTCTAATGATAGAGAAGAATCAGAAACGGTTTTTTCCTTTGGATTAGTTCTGCTAGCAGTAAATTCGCTAACAGTATTGGTTTGCTTTGCGGTATATTGAAATACCAATAGGGCGATTGCAGCTGCTGTTCCGGTTAATGTAACAGGCCATTTCCAAAATGGTATCAGTGCAAGTTCTTTTCTTTTTAAATCTTCTTTTCTTGGGAAAAGAATTACTTCAGCATCTAAACGTGTGTTTAGGTACGAGTGAACAGTTTGTTTTGCTTCTTTATTTTTGAGCAAGAAATGTTTAAATGCCATTTCTTTTTCTGCATCAAGCAAATTTTCTACAAATGCAATTGAGTAGAAGTCTAGATTTTTCTCAAAATCTGTGCTTTCGTGCTTTAGAAGTAAACTTTTTTCGAGTGACGAGTAGTTTATGCGAACCGGTTCAACTTGAACGTTGATGTCATCTATCTGATATTCTGGATGCTCGGCTAAAAAAGCTTCAAGGACAACACATTCTTCTTGAGAAAGTGTACCCTCTATATAATCCAAGTAATAGGATTCATAATTGCCGCTATGTATTAGGCTTTTCATGCTACCAGTTCTGCAGATTTCAAATAATCTTTAAGTGCTTGTCTTGCTCTGAAAATGTAAACTTTAACTTGAGACTCTGAAAGTGAAGTAATCTCAGAAATCTCACTATAGTTGTACCCTTCATAATCACGCAATAAAACAACAGTTTTCTGTATTTCAGGAAGTTGATTAACGGCTTCGTTCAATGTTTTTTGAACATCAAATAAATGAGTTAAAGATTCTTCATTTTTGTAATCTTCAATTTCTTTATCTGTTGTGCGTTTTTCTTTCTTGATTTCGTCAATCAATTGATGGTAAGCAGTAGTAAACAAATACGACTTAGTTTTGGAAGCAGCAATTGTTTCATGCTTTTCCCAAACTTTCGCAAATGTTTCTTGTACAATATCTTCTGCCAACATCTTGTTTTGTGTATGTTTGACGATGAACCGATAAAGATTATCAGCATACAATTCTACAGCCTCATTGTACTCTTTTCTGGTCATACGTCAGTTAAACACCCTTAAGACAGTTTGGGGGCTGTAAAGTTACAATAAAATGCACTTTTTTTATGTTATTTTACTTAATTTACTGAAAATCAGGTGTTTTTTAGGTGTTTTATTTTATATTTTGTTGCTAATCATTGAATTACTTTTTGGTTTTTTATCAATTTTATTACTTTTGTAAACATTCAAAACGCTAATTATGACATACGACAGCTTATATTCTTTGGTTGAGAAATGTATCTCTGATTTAGGAATCGACCCAATTTTGTCACGGGGTGATAAACCTGGACAGTGGACAATTACCTATAAGAATTCTACTGTTTGGGTTGATATTTTTAATTTTCAAGACAATCCCGATCGTTATTATTTTCAAGTGATGAGTCCACTTTTACGTGTTCCTGACAGAAATCAAGAAGCAATTTTCAAGAATATTTTAGAAATTAATCACAACCTTTATGGGAGTTGGATAAGTATCAAAGAAAATTGGATGTATGTATTGTCATTGCGAGAGGCTGAAAACATTGACGAAAGTGAAATTAACGCCACTTTTGATCGAGTAGCATTTTATTCTTCAGATTATTACGGTAAACTTTCTTTTAAATACGAAGGCAGTTGGGATCCAAAAGCAACAGACAAGAAAATTAATAACAATTAATTTCTATTTTTTGACTTTCCTAACCATTTTGGTAGAATTATGCTGCCAATCAAAATATATGGATAGTAAGAAATAATTCGCCATAATACTGCAAGCGTACTTACTAATATAAAGCTTGCACTGAAATCATGCATCAACGTGCTGAATGCCCATTCTGCTACTCCACTGCCTCCGGGTGTGGGAGAAACGCGTAGAAACATCCACAACACAAATTGCTTCATAAATATATGTACCTGTTGCATTATCCCTAAATTTAGAAAAGCTTGCAACAAACAATTGATAACAAGAAAACGGGAACACCAAGAAATCAAAGTAGCTCCATATGCTTTTAGCCAAAAAGAAAAGTGTTCTTTTCGCATTTCATGAGCAGTTGTTTCTACATCTTGACCTGTTCGTTTTGCATTTTCATTAAATTTTTTCAGAAATGGTATTTTGGTAAAAAATGTGAGGAGTTTACCGACCAATTTTGGAGATACTACAATGGAAGAAAAAAGCACGAAACTTAGTAGCGTAAAAAAACCAAAACCTGTCCAAAAAATCACGCGTACAGTGTCGTTTCCTGATTCTGGAAATAAACTTGCAACAGGAACAAACAGCGTTAGCAAAGGAACTAAAATCACATAAAATAAATTATCCATAAAGGCTGTCATTATCACTATGGCAGTAGATTTACCCATCGAAATTTTTTCTTTATTCAAAATGAACATAGCAACAGCTGTTCCTCCCATTACTCCTGGAGCTAAAGTAGAGGCAAATTCCCATAACATGATTACCTTGAAACTTTGTCTCCAAGTCAATTGATTTTTTGTGAGGATACGTAAGCGCAGCATGTAACCAAAATCTCTTCCCAACATGCCAATACATGCCAATAACAGCCAAAAAAAGACACTTGTACTCCAGTTTATTTCAGAAAGTACTTCCAATGCGGTCTTCTGAGCATAATCTCCTTGATTTTTTACAATAAACTCTTCGGGGTTTGCTGCATCAACTTTTTTATTGTGATTTGTATCTACCCAAGAATGTGTGCCTTTCCCTGTTTCTGTTCTATGATACTCTGTGCGTGTGAAACTGTAAATAATGATGCCAATTGAAATGGATAGTCCGATAGCTAAAGCTATATAAATACGCCATTTACTGAATGTTTTTTCAACAGAATTACTCATTAAGGATTAATTTTTCTTCGATATCCCAATTGGGTCTAAGTTTTGATTTTAATTGAAAACGCACAATGGTTTCAGGTTGAGTTTTTTTCACCCAGTTACCATTTGTCCATTGTTTGTTATTGTCTTTATCTTCTATGCATTGCACAGAATACGTATTTGGCAATAAATGTTTCCATGTAACAATGGTGTCTGTTTCACTTTTTATAAATGTGCGTATTGCCAGATTTCCATCCATTAATTGAATTATCCAGTTGCCTTCCAGTTCAGTAAGATCTAAGCTTAAATTGCTATAGTCTGTTATTGCTTTGGTGTCGTAGTGTATAGATGCTGAATCGGAATGATTTGAATGGCCTTTTAATGCTCCGGTTTGTATTTTTAAATCCAAATCTAATAATGAGTTAGTTGTTGGGATTAAGATGAGTTTATTGCCATTGATGTGATACATGTAGCTCAACGATTGCTTTTTTTCATCTTTTATACTGATTTTAGAAGTGTCTATTGAACGTATCATTTCGTTGCATTCAAAGAACAAACTGTCTGTGTACTTCCATGTGTTTTTATAAGTTTTACTCTGAATTCCAAAGTTTTTTTGACGTTCTCTTTCTGAAAATGGTTTTTGGATTGTATCTAGATTTGGAGCAATAAACGTTAAGTAATCATTTACTGGGTTTGGTAAAGCGATAAGCACAGAATCGTTTGTAAACTGGGTTAATACTTCTACTTGAGAACCATTTACAGTAGTTTTTTCTATGTTGTCAAGTCCAGAAAGAATCGCAAGTCCCGGATTTATTAGCTTTAATTGTAGCTTTTGAGTTGTGTCTTTTGGAAGAAAAGTTCTTAGAGCAATGATGTTTGTATCACCTGCAGCAATTGAAGAAGAATGGAAAGCAATTTTCTCTCCTTTACTCGGAGTACGGTCTTTGTTTTTATCGATAAATGCAAATACTTGATAGGAGTTTGTTTTCAAATATGAAAATCCAAATTCACCACGTTGGTTTGTTTGAGCTACGTACATTGGGCTCGTTTCAAAAGGGTTAACATTTTCTTCATACAAACACACTACAGCACCAGAAACGGCGCCATTTGTAAATGCATCTGTTAATACTCCTTTTATTGTAAGTGAATCAATTGTATTGCCGGTTGAGAAAACAAATTGGTGCACTGTATCGTTTTTTTCATTTAAATCTGTTACTGTACCGTTTAATTGAATAATGTATGTGGTATTTGGTTCCATTGGTCCTTCCCACTTGATGGTAAGTTCTTTTTTATTAGCCGTAGTTGTAATCTTTCCGGCTTTCGGATTCATTAACACGGTATTGCTTGGGTCATTTAAGGTGAAATATTCGTTGAACTTTACGTGTAATTCTTGTTGATTTACATTTAATGCTTCTTGTGCTGGATTTTGGCTACCCTCAACAATTGTTGGAGCATAGTTATCTTCCTCACCCCCTGTCAACGGGAGAATTTCTGCACAGGACGCAAAAAGCGCGATTACGATTAAAAACAAGATTGTCCTAACCATGTACATAGTTCTGTTAAATAGTTCATATCATCTTGGTCGAAATGACCGATTTCATCACTGTCAACATCCAATACTGCTACAACAGCATTGTTTTTTATTATTGGTATTACGATTTCGCTCTTGCTTTCGCTGGAACAGGCTATGTGTCCGGGGAATTCATCAACATTCATTACCAGTATTGCTTTTTCGTTTTTCCACGCTGTGCCACATACTCCTTTTCCAAAAGCAATTCTAGTGCATGCAATTGGTCCTTGAAATGGACCAAGAACCAAACTTTCATTTTCAACCAAATAAAATCCTACCCAAAAAAAATGAAAGGTAGATTTTAGTGCTGCACTCACATTTGCTAGGTTTGCGATTAAATTGCTTTCTGAAATGCACAGTGATTGCAGTTGAGGAATCAATTGTTTGTATTTTTCGCTCTTTGTATTTGCTTCAATAAGAATTGACTCTGCCATGCCACAAAATTAATGGAATATGTAAATTTCGGGAAATTTATTTTTGTGTTTCAATTGTTGAAATGATATTTCTATGTATCTTAATGTTCAAATTTATCATTTATGCTAATTTCCGCCAATATTGACAACATTTTGTTTTTAGACATTGAAACAGTACCAGAAACATACGCGTATTCAGATTTAGATGTCGAAACTGAAAAGTTATTTAACTTAAAAAATGCACGTTTGTTAACACCTGATAAAACCGAAGAACAAGTGTATAACGAGCGAGCAGGAATTTTTGCAGAGTTTGGAAAAATTATCTGTATTTCAGTGGGTTTTGTAAGGCAAACAGCTACCGGGCGCACCATGCGATTAACTTCCTTTGCACATGAAGACGAAGAAACACTGTTAAAGCAATTTGTACGTTTGCTTGAAGATAATTACAACACTCCAAACCATATTTTATGTGGACACAATGCAAAGGAATTTGATTTTCCTTTTATCTGCAGACGCTTACTTATTCATGGCATTTCGTTGCCTAATGTTTTGAATATTGCAGGAAAAAAACCGTGGGAGATTAATCATTTGGATACAATGGAATTGTGGAAATTTGGCGATTATAAAGCATATACGAGTTTAGCTCTGTTGTGTCATGTTTTCAAAATTCCAACGCCAAAAGATGATATTTCAGGCGCCGATGTTGCACGCGTGTATTATGAAGAAAAAGATTTAAACCGCATTAAAACATACTGTGAGAAAGATGTAATCGCATTGATCCAGTTGTTTCTTCGTATGAATGGAGAACCCATGATTGATTATCCTGATATTAGTATTAAGTAACGTTTTGAAAACAATAAAAGCTGACTTAAAGCCAGCTTTTATTTTGTTTTACACTATTTAATATCGTAGGAAAATTTGGAGAGTTCCTGCAATAGAAAATGCTTTTAGTATGAAAATGCGGAATTTTTCAATTGGTTGTATTTAGAATGAATATTTTATTTGAAGTTTAAGACCTTGTAGATTGTTGAATGTTGTGTTTTCTCCTTTAATTTGAGATACCAATTGGTATTGAATTCCAATTCCCATTGCTGTTTTGTTTCTGAACGGTGAAATGTGATAATCCATCCCTAAAATACCACCAACTTGCATCTTTTTAGCTGTATATACATTTGATATGTAATGTTTATTTTGTTCATAGCCATTTATCAGGCGATTGATTGAAACACCACCATAAACAGTAAAATTTTTATGCGTATATCCTATAGATGAAGAAAGATACAAGGTGTTTAATTTTTGAATAGAGGTTATATACCTTCCGTTGTTGTAGTTCCCTTTATTTTGTGCATACTGACTAAACCCTATGTCTTGAGTAAAACGAATATTTCTAAGATAAGTATGGTATTGGAAGTCGGCAGTGATGCCCATGTTTGGAGTAAGACTAGAATATTGACGTAAGTTTTTCTCGTTTAAAATAGAAAATTGACCGCCAAACGCAATGCTGAATTTAGGTCTAATTTCTTGACTTTTAAAAGGAATAATAACGAAGTCTGTAATTGATTTTGCATAACCTAATTCTGCAGGTATTTTTTCTAAACCTGCAAGATCTTCAATTTCAGTACTTGAATTTGAGTATTCATTTCTTTTTGCAGTTTCTATTTCAGTATGCACTGCACTATACTTATCATTTGTGAGTAGTATGTCAGTTTTATCCTGTTCTTCAATAGAATTATTCTTGTTTTCAAGAACTGGAACATTAGCGAATACTTCAACTTGCTTATCCTTTAAGCTTTCTGAAGTTTCAATACGAGATGAGTTGTTAGCTGGGAATTTCGTTCTAACAAAAAGACTTCCTTCAAAATTTGTATAAAAAGCAAGCGTTACGAATAATAACAAAGAAGCTGCGACCTTTAAGAAAGATAGAGAAGATTGGTGTGAGAATTGATTCAAAGAGTGATTTATTCGAATCCAAACTCGCTCTCGTGAAAGCTCTTCTTGTAATTTCGTCCAACCATTAAATGCTACATTTGGGCTCCATTTTTCGTATGCATTGAAAACATTGTCATCTGTAGTGTTGTGGTCTTCTTCCAACACTTCATTCAAATTGTTCCAGACAGCACTTGTAGATAGTTCAGCCTCTAAATCTTCCCACAGTTCATAAGAAGGTAACCCCGCATCCCAGTCTTGAAATGCTTGCTGCAATGAATTTTCATTTTCAATATGTTGATTATTGCTATTCATTTCATCAAAGGGGCTAATTTTTGCTTCAAAACTTGTCTGGCATAACTTAACTGAGATTTAGATGTGCCAATTGAAATGTCTAGTTCCTCTGCAATCTCAGCATGTGTCCACCCTTCTAGTGCATATAACTTCAACACTAATCCAGCTTTTACAGGCAATGTATTTATTTCTTCTAGAATTCTAGTAAAAGGAATGCTAGTATCAAGATCTTCACTTTCTTCAGCTTCTAATTGGTATTCGGCAAGCTGTGTAAATGATTTTCTTTTTCGCAATGTTTGCAAACAACAATTTACAGTTACTCTTCTCAACCAACCTTCAAACGAACCTGTAAATGTATATTGATGAATGTTTTTGTAAATATGCATAAATGCATCGTGAAGCATATCCTCTGAATCTTGTACATCTGAGCCGTACAAGCGACATACTTTAAATAAATTTTTAGAAAAGAGTCGATACAAAGACTCCTGAGCACTTCGTTCCCACTTCGTACAACCGTTGATGATATCTTTGTACTCGTTTTCCATTTATTGTTTTTCTACTTGTATTGTAAGCGCTGAGCTAAGGTTTGTATTTATCTTTGAGTATAAATTCGCATTCGTAGATTCATTCACAATCAGAGTAGGTGTGCCATTTTCCATTGACATCGAAGCACTCATCCAAAAATTGCTCGAAATATTGTCAAGTAATTTTTGAACATCCATGCAGATATATAAATTGTAGGAATTTTTTCGGATGAGAGAAAATGCGTTGATAGCATGAAATTGCAATAAATCAAGCTTAACCCATTCTATTTTAACCGGGTATGTCACACTATCTTTTGTGAAATAGCCATAGAGTCTTATTGGACTTTCGCTTTGTGAATTGTCTAACTTGATCCCAACATCAAAATTAGTATAGTCACCCATTGGAACGTCTATATTGAAATTCAAATAATTCGATTCAGAAAAACTAAACTTGGTTGAAATAATTGATTTTGTTATCGAAACATCTTCACCTTCTTCACGCGATCCATTTAAAGAAAATTCGCTAGCATAGAAATATCCAGAGTTAATCTGAACTGCATTATTGCTTGTAGATGTGTTATTGAATTTCCAGTTCATTGATAAACTTGCCGGCTGTTTCAACTCCCACTTTTTACATGACGAAAACGCCAATGCAACCCCCAAAACACAAACGAATTTTAAATATAAATTTTGTTTCATATTCACTAAGATACACAATTCTTAAAATGGTTGTAAGTCTTTGTTGTAATTTATTCTAACTTTGAATAATCAAACTCTAGTTTTTAATCCTTCTTTAGAAAAGAATTTAATAATATGCAACTTTATGGCAAAGGTTAAAACTGCTTTTTTCTGTCAAAATTGTGGATATGAAGCGCCGAAATGGCTCGGTAAATGCCCTTCATGTAATGAATGGAACACGTTTGTAGAAGAAATGGTAGAAAAGCAATTGCCACAAGTTGTTGCCTTTTCAACTTCTTCTAAAAGAAACGCAAAAGCACAATCCTTGCAAGAAATTATTCCGAGAGAGCAAGATAGAATTGTATTACCTGATTCCGAGATAAATCGTGTACTCGGCGGAGGAATTGTTCCCGGTTCGTTGATACTAGTTGGAGGAGAACCCGGAATTGGAAAATCAACGTTGTTGCTACAATTAGCTGTTCAAACGAATTTACGAGTTTTGTATGTTTCGGGAGAAGAAAGTGAACAACAAATAAAAATGCGTGCTGAACGTATTGAAACGAAGAATCAGACCTGCTTTATTTTAACAGAGACAAATATCCAAAATATCTTCACGCAAGCAGAGGAAAACAGTCCGCAACTTCTAATTGTTGATTCAATTCAAACGCTATACAGCTCACAAATTGAAAGTGCGCCTGGTAGCATTTCTCAAATTCGAGAATGCACAGCTCAACTATTGCGGTATGCAAAAATGACTGAAATTCCTGTTTTTCTTATCGGGCACATCACAAAGGATGGTTCTCTAGCTGGGCCAAAAGTATTGGAACACATGGTAGATGCGGTTCTGCAATTTGAAGGAGATCAACACCACCTTTACCGCATGTTGCGGGGCATAAAAAATCGTTTTGGTAGCACACATGAACTGGGAATTTATGAAATGAATAGTGGTGGATTACGCATTGTAGAGAATCCTTCAGAGATCTTAATTTCAGCAGGTGATACTGGATTGAGTGGCGTTTCTATTGCCGCAACTCTAGAAGGGGTTAGACCTTTATTGATTGAAGTGCAAGCTCTTGTTAGCTCTGCTGCTTACGGAACGCCTCAACGTTCTTCTACTGGTTTTGACTTGAGAAGATTGAACATGCTTTTGGCTGTTATGGAGAAAAGATGCGGGTTTAAATTGGGCGTAAAAGATGTTTTCCTCAATATTGCCGGTGGAATTCGTGTAGATGACCCTGCAATAGATTTGGCTGTAGTTTCTGCTGTGCTTTCGAGCAATGCAGATTTAGCTATTGAAAAGAATATTTGCTGTTCAGCTGAAATTGGACTTTCTGGTGAAGTGCGACCTGTAAATCGCATTGAACAACGCATTCGCGAAGCAGAAAAACTTGGTTTTGAGAAGATTATCATTTCTTCGTACAACAAAGGGATTGATCCCAAAAAATTTAATATTGAAGTTGTGTTTTGTAAGCGTATTGATGAAGTTTTGAAACAACTTTTTGTTTAAAGCCAGTTATTAATTAACATTTTTAACTTAATTTTGTGAAATTAAACAATAACTTATGAAGTCAATTCTAACTATTCTTCTATTATCCTTCGCTTTTATTGGAAAAGCTCAAACACCATTTTATGATGAAAATGCTTCAAATGCAAATCGTATTATTTGTGCCCCTTATTTTGAGTTAGTTTCTTATGGAGAGTTTGTATTTCGAGATTTATCTCCTGAAACAATGATTTATAAAAAAACGTTGTGCTCCAATTACAATGTGCAAGATACTTCAGTTAGTTTTTTTGATGTGTATGTAGTATCAAGTATAACTGGTGAATTGAAATTGAATATAGCAGGAACACCAAGTGCTTATGGTGATTTTACCCTAACTATTGTACTGACAACTCCTGGTGGCGATTCTGTAGGAATTGTACTTCCTTCTTTTTCAATCAGAGAAAACCCAACTATTACAACAGACCCAAATCCTATTGTTTGTAGTGGTGATGGCATTGTGAATTTAGAAGATTTTATTGATCCGGATGGGGGAACATTTATGGTTGATTCAGACCCGATTTCAAAATATATTCGTGCAGATACGATGAGTTTAACATATTATGATTATGAGTATAATGACGGTTATTGTACCAGCTACGGAAGTGTTTTTCTAAATCTTTATGCCTCACCAACGGTAACCATGACTACAACTCAAACTGTTTGTGGAGCTGCTACCGGATCTGCAACTGCAAGTATTGTAAATCCAAGTATCGTGAATTCTCAAACTTGGACAAATGGAGTAGTAAACCAAACAAGTGTAAATAACCTTGCTGCTGGTCAGTACTCGTTTTATGTTGAAGATACAAATACCTGTGTTACTACCACGAATTTCACAATTACTGCTGCAGGAACATCTTTGAATGAAACAGTAACCAATGTTCTGTGTTTTGGCGGAAACAATGGTTCTATTTCTGTGGCACCAACTGGATTAACTGCTCCAGTGACTTATTTATGGAGTTCAGGGCAAAGCGCATCAACTATATCAAACTTGGTGGCAGGTACCTACACCGTTTATGCTAAAGATGCCAATGGGTGCGAAATTTCGAAAGTAATTACGGTAAGTCAACCTGCACAAATTAATGCAATGCTTAGCACAGATGTAAGCCCAACTTGTGGAGCAAGTGATGGTGTAGTAAGTGTTGTAAATATTTCCGGAGGATCAGGTGCAATTAATGCATTGTGGTCGAATGGAAGTACTTCAACAACAATTACAAACATTTCGGCTGGTGTTTACTCGGTTACTTTAACAGACAATAACGGTTGTCAATTGAATAAAAGCATGGGGCTTTCAGAAAATGGAGCTCCTACTGTTGCTAATAAAACTGTATTAGCCGAAGATTGCGGTCAAACAAACGGTGGTATTATTCTTAACTTTTATTGGTCGGATACAATTTCTTCTATTTCATGGTCAAATGGTGCAACAACAAAAGACATAACAAATGTGGCAGCCGGAAATTATGTTTGTACAGCAATCAATAACCACAATTGTAAGTCTGTTTTTAATTGGAATGTTCCTAAGAAAAAACCGAAGCAACAAGATATTTGTATGGTAACTGTAGATTCTACAACAACTACCAATTTGGTTGTGTGGGAAAAAGTTGAAACCATAGGTATTGACTATTACAACATCTACCGTGAAACAAATACAGTTGGTGAATATTTATTGATTGACACAGTGAAAGCAGCAAATATTTCTATCTTCAATGATGTGGTTGCTTCGCCAAGTGAACGTTCTTGGAGTTACCGAGTTGCTGCAGTAAATCTCTGTGGGGAAGAAGGAGCTCCTAGCTTCCCTCACCGTACTATTCATATGAATCTAGTAGACGGAGGTTCATTTGTTACTCTAAGCTGGAATGCGTATCAAGGCACTCCTCTATCAATGTATGATATTTGGAGACATACAGATGCAACTGGATGGCAACTAGCTGGGTCTGTTCCATACACAAATTTAGTGTATCAGGACATGATTTCTATTTCAGAACCCGGATTAGATTACCTGATTGAATTTGTGCCGTTAAATCCATGTCATGCTGAAAAAGCGCAAGACTTCAACACAACACGCTCGAACAGACAAAATAGCAACTACCAAGCAGGTTTTGGTACAGGAAATTCAAACAACGGCTTGACTGAAGACTATTTGAATGGGATTACCTTATTTCCTAACCCAACACATGAAGTTGTTTTTATCAAGCAAAACGATAATAACGCATTGAAATTTAATTTAACTGCAATCAATGGACAACATATACAGTCTTTTGAAAGCAATGCAATTGAAACTAAAGTGGATTTGCAGTCCTATAAATCGGGTGTTTATTTACTTGAAATAACTTTCAATGACACCAAGTTGATAAAACGGATTGTAAAACAGTAATTTATATGAAAACGGTCTTTAGAAACACCGTTTTTTTGCAATTTACTCATTGAAACTGATTATTTGATAATCGTTTTATGTTAATGCAATATATTGTTTTTATTTTGGTCAGAGATTAATCAATATTCTAGATATGAGAACACTTAGAGTTGTTTTGTTTTTTATTTTATCCCTGCAATTTTCACATGCACAAATATTAAGTTGGTCTGATGATATGCCAAGCGACCCTCATGCGTCATTAAGTTCTCCAATTTATTCTGTAATGTACAACGGGAAGGTTTTTAATTTTTCTTATGGAATGTATGCCATACAAGTTGATAAATATGATCCTGAAACAGGCTTTTGGAGCAAAGTTAATTCGAGTTCAGACGGATATATATATATTGTAAAAATTAAACAGATGAATAACATAGTTCATTTGGTTTACTATTCAAGTAATGGATTATTTTATTATACCTATGATTTAGCATCAAATACCGCAACTAAAGTTTTATTAAATAACACTACAACTATTAATGCAATCGCATTTGATGTATCTTCTGATCAAACTCAAGTTGCAGTATTGTATCAAGATAATGGTGATTTATGGCATGGCGTTTATAATACATCAACTGGGACTTTTACCACAACAGCTCAAGCCCTTAATTATCTTTTTAGTGGAGTACCTTGGAGTATTATGAATTTCTCCAATTACTTCTCAGACAATAATTATTACATTTCTATTGCTCAAGCGCCAAGTTATTTTTTGTTAAAGGCTCCTGCAAATTCTCCTAACACACTATCTTATTCCGATAATATTGATGGAAAAGTGAAACTGAATGGAACACCTCTTACACGCAATTTTAAGATGATAGGAGACGGACATGCAGAACCAATATTGTTAGTTACAGATTATAACAATTTTGTAACTTATGAAAAACAGGTTACTCCGGGCGCTGTAATTAATGTGAACACTTCTACAGACGCTTCAACACCTTTTGTTTTAGACTCAACCAAAATGGCAATTGCCAATTCAGTGAATTCCACGTGTTTCTTTGCAGATTATAGCATTGCTGGCACTTCTACTCAGCTTGGAGGAAATGTTTTTAAACGAAATTTTTCAACTGGAGTGTGGACAAAGGTGATGAGTAATGAAATTGCCTCTATCAATAGTTATTATTCTGTTGCAGTAAACAATACAAGCGATCATATTTCAGTTACGTATCAAAATGGTTCTATGAATGTAAATTCGGTTGCCAATGTTGCGCCTGAGATATTTACGCATATTACACCAACAGGCACTTGTAACAATCATAAGAATCAGATTTTTGAGCCCATTACGTTTAAAGACGAGCTTTCAAGAGTAAGGGTTACAAACATCAATTGTTTAGATCCGAATATTTCATTGCTCGAAGGAGTATTTCATTCGTATTCCTATAACTCTCCACACGGATATACCGATTACAATGTTTTTGCAAAACTGGCAAATGGGGGCAATTTCGATATTGTTTTCACATATACAGATGGTTTTAGCAGCATCAGTGATACTGTCTTTAATGTTACACTTGGCTTGACTTCAGCGCCAGCTATTTCAATGCCTACCACTTTAAATTTATGTAAAAATGATAATTTAATAGATTTGAGTCAATTTGTGACGAATTATCAACCTGGGGTTTTTAGTGTAGGAAATTTAGTATTACCAAACTCTACATTAGATGGTGTTTATATTCCTGTTGCCTATCCGAATGCAAATAAAATATATTATTATGCAAATGTTAACGGTTGTATTATAGAAGACTCTTCAAATCTTAATTTTCCTGCTTTAGCAAGTGCAACGATTACTAAAACTAATTCAGTTTGTGGATCTAACTCAGGTTCTGCTTCTGTTTCATATACTCCAGGTGCCTCAATTGGGTATGCCACAACTTGGTCAACAGGAGAAACAACTTCTACGATTAATAACTTGTCACCAGGGGCATATTTTTATGACATTAAAGACGATTACAATTGCCATGTACGAGGAGTAGCTAATATCGGTGCTTCGGGTATATCAATTCAGCCAACTATTACAAATGTAACTTGTAATGGTTTAAGTGATGGCTCAATTAGCATACAAGTCAATCACCCCGGTAACTATTATATTCTTTGGTCAACAGGGCAAAGCACACCAACAATTGCTAATTTAAAAGCAGGAACATACACTGTAACTGTTTGGGATAATTCTGGATGCTCTGTAAACGGTACTTATATTGTAAGTCAGCCTGCTCCAATTGTAGCTAGTTTTTCTGTGTTAAAACCAACTTGTGGCAATTCAAATGGTGGAATTTATCCTTCTGTTGTTGGTGGACCATATACCTATAACTGGCTCGGTC
>JBDHXR010000017.1:0-30095 GCA_039810825.1 Fluviicola sp. | reverse complement strand
TGGTAATAAAGGAGCTATTTTGGACACAATTTCTTTCGCTCCACCAGCGTCATCTCCTTCTGCCACAATAATAATAGAGCTGCGTAAACCTTTGTTTTGAGAGGTGATTTCTTTTGCTAATAAAGAAATATCGGTAACTGACTCTGGAATTAAAACAGATTCTGCTCCGCTAGCAATTGCGCTATGTAAGGCTATACAGCCAGAAGATCTGCCCATAACCTCAATAAAAAACACCCGTCTATGACTCGAAGCAGTATCACGAATTTTATCAACTGCACTTACAACAGTGTTTAAACACGTATCATATCCTATTGTGTAATCTGTTCCAGAAATATCATTGTCAATAGTAGCTGGAACGCCAATAATTAGCGTGCCGAATTCTTCATTTAATAAATTAGCGCCAGCAAAAGAACCATCTCCGCCAATAACAACTAACCCTTCGATTTGATGTATTAGTAAAGTATGTTGCGCTTTAATTCTTCCATTTTTTTCTCTAAACTCTTCACATCGTGCTGATCCAAGTATTGTTCCACCAGTCTGAATAATATTATTCACATCTTTATATCCTAGTTTCCTTACTTTGTTTTCAATTAGCCCTTTGAAGCCTTGTTCAATCCCGTAAACAATCAATCCTTTTGCTAGTGCTGATTTCACAACTGCTCTAATAGCAGCATTCATACCTGGAGCATCTCCTCCAGACGTAAGCACTCCAATTCTTTTTAACTTGCTCATTTAACAAAAATATATTATTTTGTATTGATATTTGTGGAAAAAACCAATTTCTTACATCTCTAAGATATGCTTTTCAATCAATACAGAAATAACAAATTAATGAAATTTTCGGATAGCGAATTGATATTGCATTATAAAAACACAAAAAACAATTTTGTAATTGCTATTTTTTATGAAAGGTATGTTCATTTAGTTTTAGGGGTTTGTTTAAAGTATTTAAGACAAAAAGAAGATGCGGAAGATTTAACATTAAATATCTATAGTAATCTTTCTTCAAAAATAGAAAAACATGAAATAACATATTTTAAATCTTGGTTATTTCAAGTAACAAAAAATGAGTGTTTACAATTCCTTAGGAACAAACATATTAATTGGAATATTGAGGAATACAGTCTAGAATTAGATGAAGAAGAAACGCACGCTAGTATATATAAAGAAGTGCAACTTCAAGAAATGGAGAAGGCAATAAACTTTTTAAAAGACGAACAACGTATGTGTATAGAACTTTTTTATATACAAAATAAAAGTTACCAAGATATTAGTGATGAATTAAGTCTCTCATTGAATGCGGTTAAAAGTGCTATACAAAATGGCAAAAGAAATCTTAAAATCTGGATGGAGAAAAATGAAAAAAAATAAAAACATATTATCTAGAGATGCATTTGATAAAATATTGAGAAAAGGAAACACAATCTCTACTCAATCAAACTTAGATGTATTTGAAAGGGAGGCAATTGAAGGCTGGAAAAGTTCATCATACACATTTGATGACCTTAAAAAGTTGGATAAAAAATTCTCTCGAAATATTATTTCCACTTCAAAATGGTTGTATTATTCACTGTCAATTATGATGATTATTGTATTGGTAATCACACTTATACCCAAAGAAAAAATAGCTAAGAAGAGCATATTACTAAAAATTGAAAAAACTGAATTGGTCATTCCTGAACGAATAGATACTATGACAGAATTACCTCTAGAAAAGCAAATAGAATATGTAGAAGTTTTGAAGTCGCAGCATTATAAAAGCCCCTCTCCTCAAAATACTGAAAAATCTAAAATTCAAATGCCAGATTTTGCTTTACGTCCTTTACCTGTAAATATCCCTCAAAAACCAATTCCTTTAATAAAACAACAGAAGGCAAAAGAAATAATATTAAACGATTTAAAAGCAATAGACTACACACAATATAGAAAAGAACAAGAAATTCTAGTTGAACAAGTAGTATTAACCGGCTTGCCTGCAAATTATGAAAATGAATCGGCAATTATTTCAGATAAAACTGTAGTAATCCCTCATCAAATTCAGTACACAGAATATTTAGAAAAATCTCTTTTCTATATTCAACAGAAAAAATGGAAAAACGCATTGGTTAGATTTCAGGAAATATTAAGAAGTTTTCCCAATGATGTAAATGCTCATTTTTATGCTGGTTGGTGTAGTTACAACTTAAGTCAATTTGACGCAGCAAGCATCCATTTTTCAGCATGTTTACAACTTGAATACTCCAATTTCAACGAAGAATCTACTTGGTATTTAGCCCTTTCATTAAAAGCTATTGGCAAAAAAGAAATAGCACGAGAACTGTTTGAAGAAATAAAGCAACAAAAAGGATATTATTCGAATCTAGCAGAAAAAGAACTAACCAAATAAGTGTTTGCCAAAAGTCAATTAGCATAACATTGGTAATCAAGAGAATTCTAAAAAAATTCAATAAGTTTATTAAATGACAAAAGTAAATAACAGGCAAAAGATTTGTTAAAGTAAATCCGACATTAACCTTAACGTTTCCTTTCCCTGTTATCGTGATAATCTTCGATAGCTTTTTTGGAAGTAAGCCAATTTCTACCTTCTTTAAATGCATCTATTTTGCCTTTGCGTGCCAACAAACTGAGGTATTCTTGACCATACGGAACGGACGGCTCTTCTACAATTTGAGAAATTGGTAGGTAATCATCGTAGGTGTTTGTAAAAGAACCAAGGTATATATCCAAAGACCTTTCGAGCGCCTGACAAATAATAAGCAACAACTTGCTATAATCTCCTGAATTTGCTTTGTTAAGTGCTTCGTAGTATTTTTTACGATCTTGTTTAAGAATAATTGCCGGAGGAAAACCTTCTTTCATTAACAAAAGATTGAATATTAGACGCACTGTTCGTCCATTTCCATCAAAGAATGGGTGAATCCATACAAAACGATGATGAAAAATAGCTGAACGAATAATCGGTGATAGAGATTCAGTTTCATTGTTTACCCAAGCTATAAGTTCATCCATAAAATCATTAACTTTCAAAGCATTGGGAGGGACAAAATTGGCTCCTGAAATGCGAACACCAGCAGTTCTGTATCGACCAGCAAATTCTTTTTCTATTTTTTGCAAGACCAAATTATGGATATCTAAAATATCTTTGGAACTTAAACTATAGTTTTGGCTGACTAAAGTTTCGAGATGTTCAATTGCTTCCTGATGATTGACTGCTTCAAAGTGCTCACGAAGAGATTTTCCTTTGATCGTAAAACCTTCTTCAATGATCATTTTGGTTTCTTGCAGGGTAAGTGTATTTCCTTCAATACTATTGGAATTGTATGTCCACTCAACACTCAAGGCTTGTTGGATGTTTTGCAAAGCAATTTGCGGAATAGGACGCAAATCATCCAACTGCATTTTTTTTGCATTGATCCTTTCTAAAAAGTTTTCAAGACCTTCAAAGTGATATGGGTAATTTTTCCAATTCATACCCAAAGGTATAAATTATTTCTTAATATCGGATAGCTTATTTTATTTTTTTATCCGATATTAAGCATACGCCATTCTTCGTAACAAAGGATTTGGTCGATATCTATCTTCTCCATATTCAGCAAAAAGATGCTCTAATTGAGAAAGCACATTTTTTAAACCTATTTCATCTGCCCAAGACAGCAACCCTTTTGGATAGTTAACGCCTTTCGTCATGGCTTTATCAACATCTTCACGACTTGCAACCTGCATAAATACAGCATCAAAAGCTTCATTGATAAGCATTGCCAAAATTCTATCTAATATCTTTTTCCCTAAAAATTCATCTTTTGTTGGAGATGGTAAAACAGCTCCTTCAGAATAATCGTAATACCCTCTTCCTGATTTTCTTCCGTAAAATCCAGCTTCAGCATGACGTCTCTGAGTGAACGACGGTTTGAAACGTGGGTCGTAGTAAAATGCTTCAAAAACTGAACAAGTAACTGCATAATTTATGTCATTTCCAATGTAATCCATTAAGGTAAACGGTCCCATTTTAAAACCACCGAGTTCAGTCATAACCCAATCAATCGTGGCGAAATCAGCAATTCCTTCTTCGTAAATACGCAGTGCTTCTCCATAAAAAGGCCGAGCAACTCGATTGACAATAAAGCCTGGAGTGTCTTTGCAAGTAACGACTGTCTTTCCCCAAGAGATAATCAAATCTTGCGAAACCTTAAGTGTTTCAATCGAAGTTTGCACGGCAGGAATTATTTCAACCAACGGCATTAATGGCGCAGGATTGAAGAAGTGAATTCCAACAACTCTTGAAGGTTTATTCAAAACAGAACCAATTGAAGCAATTGATAACGATGAAGTGTTGGATGCAAGAATACAATGTGTTGATACAACCTGTTCCATTTCCTTAAAAACAGCGTGTTTTACTTCAATTTTTTCTACAATAGCTTCTATTATTAGGTCACATGAACTGAAATCTGAAATTGAATTCTTCAAAGAAATTCTAGATAGAAGCAAAGCTTTTTCAGCTGCATCCATTTTACCTTTTTCTATCAGTCTGTCAAACACTTTTTTGTATGACAACAACGCTATATCTAATTGTACTTGATTTACATCAACCAATACAACTTGATGTCCAGCTTGAGCGGCAACTTGAGCAATACCTGCCCCCATTGTACCAGCTCCTAATACTCCAATTATTTTTTCTTTCATTTGTTTAATCTTCTACTAGAAGTGTAAGAAATTATTATTTGATTTTTTTGATACTATCTCCCTTTAAAGACAGGAGTTCTTTTTTCTAAAAAAGCAGTAACACCCTCATTAAAATCATAAGATTGACCTGCAATAGTTTGCAATTCTTCTTCTACATTGAGTTGCTGTATTAAATCATTTGAACGCGATTGATTTACAGCTCTTTTTGTTAACCCCAATCCAAATGTTGGCATTTGAGCTAAAGTTTCTGCCAATTTATTGACTTCCTCTTCAAAATATTCATCATCAACGGCTTTGTAAATCATATTCATGGCGTCTGCTTGTTGAGCAGTAATCTTATCTCCAGTCATCATTAAAGCCAAAGCTTTTTGCATTCCAATAATTCGAGGTAGAAAATATGTGCCTCCTGAATCAGGAATCAATCCTATTTTAGAAAAAGCTTGAATAAAAGAAGCCGAGTTTTTAGCAATAGTAAGGTCGCAAGCTAATGCAATGTTTGCTCCAGCACCAGCAGCCACACCATTTACAGCTGCAATTACAGGCTTTTCAATAGCTCTAATTTTCAAAATTATCGGATTGTAATGGTCTCTAACAATTGATTTTAATTCTGGACCGTTTGGATCAGTAGCCTCTGCTAAGTCTTGCCCTGCACAAAATGCTTTCCCTTCACCAGTAATTACAATAGCTCTAATAGCATCGTCTTTATCACATGTATCCAATGCATTTTGCAAAGCCAATGCCATTGCTTTATTAAAACTGTTAAAAACTTGAGGCCGATTTAAGCGTAAAGTGCATACGCCATTGTTGACTGATTGAATTAATTCCATTTTATTACTTTTATGTAAAGATAAAGAATGTGAACAAAATACAAAGTGAAGGAAAGGCTATTCTGAATAATTATTCAAAACACCCTTAGCTCTTTCTTTCAGAATTGAGATCAATAAATCTGGTTTAATCACGGTGATTTCATTACTATAAGCTAAGAGTAAACGATAGAAATCTTCGGTTAAATAAACTTCCATTTCAAAAATAGTTTCACCAGTAGGTAGCTTTTTGTATACTCGCTGAGAATGATGAAAAGGTTGAGACTCAATATATCTAGCAGCAATTTCGTTTGCCTTCAGTTGAACAATTTGAGGGGGCGAATCACTTGCTGTAATTCCAGTTGAATACTTAAAAAACTTTTTGGAATCAAAAGAAATTGGAGAAACAAAGCGCTCTTCAGAGTCCTTTAAATCAAAAATTCGATCTAACGCATAGTTGGTGATAGCATTTTTAACAACATCAAAACAGAGCATATACCACCTGTTGCGGTATTCTTTTAGTAAATATGGTCCAACTTTTCTAGGTTTTCTTTGTTGACTTTGAAAACTTTCATAATCAAAAAAGAGCATAGTTTTAGAATTTATTGCATTCAGAATAATAGGAATAAACTCGCTACCTCTACTTGAAATTGCTTGTTCAAACTCAACAACAGAATCATCTGAACCTTGCATAACTTCTTTCGAAACACTTTGAACAATTTTATCAATTGCATAGCCAAATTGTTTGAATACAGAAACATCTTTAAATTGGCTGAGCGTATTTGCAGCAAAACGTATTGCTTCTATATCTGAGTTGTTGAGCGGGACTTCATCTAACGAAAAATGCTTATCACCATAGTAATATCCTCTTTCTTTCTTCGAGTATTGAATGGGAGCATCGTGCTCATTTCTCATTGCAAACAGATCCTTTTCAATTGTGGAATCGCAAATATGATCACCATAATTAGCCCCATAAAGTGCTTCTTCACACAGTTCTCTCAACTTTATTTTTGATGGAAAAGGGGCGTACTCATTTCGTAAAGCTCTGTCTATTATGCGATAACGAAATAAAGCGTTTTTAATATGTGGCATGGCATTATTAAATAGTTGAGTGAATTTACGAATTTGTATTAAAACTTACATGACATTGTTGTGTTTTTTAATATCTTCGGAATATGAATCCAAACTATTTTGAGGAAATTGTACAAGAAAAGCCATTGTTGGTATTAAATGCATCTGCCGGTAGCGGTAAAACTTACAACCTGGTGAGAAATTACATCCGTTTGTTACTAGATAAAGATGATCCAAAAGAAATAAGTCAAATCTTGGCTATGACCTTCACAAATAAGGCTAGTACAGAAATGAAAGAACGGATAATTGAAGATTTAGATAAACTTGCTTTTTGCGAAAACTTAAACGATTCAAATCTGGTTGAAACTGCCAAAATGTTGAAATTAACTCCTGAAAACACACAAAAAAAAGCAAAAAATGCTTTGCGCAAAATACTTCATCAATATGAAGATTTTGGAGTGATGACAATAGATAAATTCAATCTAAAACTTATACGCGCTTTTGCAAAAGACCTAAACTTGCCAGATAATTTTGAAATCTCAACTAACGATGAGCTTATTCTGGATCAAGCAATCGATGTATTACTAAGTCAAGTAGATGAAAATAAAAATAAAAAAATATACGATTTAGCATTCAACTTTGTGAAGTACAACACAGAAGACGAAATGTCTTTTGACCTCAAAAGTTCTTTGAAAAAAGTTGCGAAATTACTTAAACAAGAAAAATTGTTTCCACTTATTGAGTTGTTACAAGAACAAGAATTTTCAACGGACGACTATTTATCCATTAGAAGGAAGTATGACGAAGAAAAATCAACTATTGAAAACTTACAAACTGCATTAAGAACCCAAATTAATCAGCTAGATGATATTTTAAATGACCTTGCTGGTAAGACAAATACAAGTAAAAAAATCAGAAAAGTGATTCAACTTAATTTTGACGATTTGGTGTCTGAAGATTTTAAAGAGAGCCAAATTTCAGCTATTGAAAAATCAATCGAAAAAACTGATTCAGAATTTCTTCGAAACTATCTGTCTTTTATTGGACTGATACAATCAAACAAAGCTGAATACAGGAAATTGATAATGCTCAAAAACCAATTCAACAGCATGGCTTTATTAAAAGAATTGGCTGTGAGAATGGAGCAATTAAGAACCGATGAATCCATCATACGTGTAAGTGAATTCAATCAATTAATTTCTGAATTGATAAAGAAAGAAGATGCGCCATTTATATACGAACGACTTGGTAATCGGTATCAACATTACTTTTTAGATGAGTTTCAAGACACTTCACGGCTTCAATTCATTAATCTAATCCCATTGATTCAAAATGCGTTAAGTTCAAACAATTTCAATTTTATTGTTGGCGACCCAAAGCAGTCGATTTATCGGTTTAAGAATGGGGTTGCCGATCAGTTTGTAGCACTTCCAAAGATTTACAACCCAGAAAATGACCCTGATTTGGCCTTAAAATCGAATTTTTTTGACCAAATGGGATACAAAGACGGTTTGGAAGAAAATTGGCGATCTGCAAAAGAGATTGTTCACTTTAATAACCGCTTTTTTACTCACCTAAAAGAAAAATTTAGCGATAAAGGGAAAAGTTTTTACGAAGTAATCAGCCAAAAACCCAGAGGAAAAGATGGAGGGAGAATTGAGATTTTAACAGATGTTATTAAAGACAAAAGCATAGACGTTAAGGCTGAAATAAATACTCAATTTTTAGCTTGGGTTAAACAATGCATCGACGATGGGTACAATCCAAGTGATATATGTGTGCTTTGTTCAAAGAATAAAGATGCAAAACATTTTGCGCATTCACTGATAAATGAAGGGTATCAAGTTGTTTCATCTGATGCTTTAGAGATACAATATGAAATTCACGTTCAACTTGCTATACTATTCATTAAGTGGAAATTAAACAGATTCAATTCAAATGCGTTACTAAGCTTTGCTCATCTCTATTTTTATATCAAAGAAAAAAACAATGCATTGTCTCTACTTTTTGCATCATGTAAAGAAAACGAAGATAAAACATCAAAAATAAATGAACACTTGTTCTATTCAGTTAGCAATTTTTCTGCTGAATTTATCGATTCAGGTTTTCAAAACATCTACACACTGTTGGTTGATTTTTTTAATCTCATACAAATTAAAGCCCAAGACAACACCTATATTCAGCAGTTGTTGGATCATGCATATCAGTTTGATTTAAGAAATGGCGCAGATTTGAACTATTTTTTGTCTGACTTTGAAGAAAATGGTAAATGTACGAAAGTACAATTAGCAGATAACGAACATGCAATTAAAGTAATGACCGTTCATAAATCGAAAGGACTTGAATTTCCGGTGGTTATTATCCCAAAACTAGATTTTCTGAAAAAAAACAAGATTAATAATGGAACACTCATTCAAATTGAAAATTCTGTTCTGAAAACAACCTTGACTAAAAAGGAAATTATTGTTCCAGAAATATTAGAAGTTTACGAATTGGAAGAAGAAGATGGAAAAATTGACTCGTATAACTTGTTGTATGTTGCCTTTACACGTGCAAAGGACAGACTATATGGAATGGAACTTTCTAAAAACGAATCAAAAAATTTTGAGGATGTAGCAAAATCGTTCCATGAATTGTATCCAGAATGTTTCGTAGAAAAACGATTTCATTACATCAACGAGAACAAAACTGAAATTGAACACGAAGAAAAAAGCATGCAACTAGCCTACAAAACAACATATATCAATGATTTATTGTGGTTTCCTGAAATCAGCTTGCAGTCAAAAAAAGAACAAAAAGATGAAAATTTGTCTGAAGCCATTCGTTTAGGGAATCAATTTCATCACCTCATGGAAAAATCAAAGTCATACACGGATGCAAGGGAAATCCTTCAACAGGGAATTTTGAAAGGAAATATTGATATTCAACTGGAAGCAAAACTAAACGATTTGATCCATCAAGCATACCAAGATAAAGACTTACTTGCACTCTACCGTAAAGGTGAACACTTAAACGAACGAAGTTTTATAGTTGAACGAAACAAAATATTGAGACCAGACAAACTCATATTATCTAGTGAGCTTACTGCAGTTATTGATTTCAAAACAGGCGAAAAAAACAAAAGTTATGAAAAACAAGTAAAGGAATACATGCAAACCTTACACGAAGTAGGATACTCAAACATAAAAGGCTATTTGTATTATGTTTCAGGTGAGGGATTGGTTGAAGTTCATTTGTAAATAACAGCCAACGAGTAAACCATTATTGTTTTTCAAAAAACATAACAACTTGAGTTGCTCGCACAACCATTGTTTTATTGTCCATATCTTCCACCGTCCAATTGTAAGTTGAATCAGTGCTCTGAATACGCAATTGGATAACATCGCTTTTTATTACCTTGTACGAAAGAGTTGTTGTATCTGTAGAAAAAACAGTTAATCCATACTCATTCTTTTTAGATAATTTTCCTCTTGAAAAAGAATAAATATCTTGATGCTGAGAATAAGATCCATCTATTTCAAGTTGTTTATAAAACAGCCAATTTCCTTCTATTCTTCTGTAAATTCTTGCTTTTTTACATGAACATAAAATAAAAACAAATAGAAGTAGGAAACAGATTTTTCGAACCATCATATTAAATCGTCATGATGTCTTTTTCTTTCAATTCAACCAAATCATCAATCTTCTTGATAAACTTATTTGTAATTGATTGAACTTCATCTTCTGCATCTTTAACCATGTCTTCAGACAATCCTTCATTTTTCAAAGACTTAATCATATCAATGGCATCTTTGCGATGGTTACGAACGGAAACTTTAGCATGTTCTCCTTCAGCTTTTGCACGCTTTACCATTTCTTTTCTACGTTCTTCTGTCAAAGGAGGTATTTGAATAATCAGTTGTTCGCCATTGTTTTGTGGGTTCAAACCTAAATTTGCATTCAATATACCCTTGGCAATTTCATTGAGCATACTGCGCTCAAACGCCTGCACAGTAAGTGTTCTGGCATCCATAGTGCCAATGTTTGCAACTTGTTGAACAGGAGTTGGAGAACCATAATACTCAACCATTACACCTTGTAACATAGACGGAGTTGCCTTACCTGCGCGCACTTTTATCAATTCGTTTTCCAAACGGTCAAGTGATTTTGCGTCAGAAGATGATAATTCCTCGTATATTAATTGTAATTCTTCAGTCATGTTTTCTAATCTTAATTCTTAACAATAGTACCTACTTGGTTTCCTTCCATCAATTTTTTTAGATTACCCGGAGTATCCATATCAAAAACAATAATTGGCAAGTTATTTTCCATACACAAAGTGAATGCAGTCATATCCATTACTTTCAAGCCTCGTTGATATGCATCTTCAAAAGAAATTGTGTCAAATTTTTTGGCTGAAGGATCTTTAAACGGGTCTGCAGTATAAATTCCATCTACACGTGTTCCTTTCAAAATTACATCTGCGTTTATTTCAATTGCTCTTAACGAAGCAGCAGAGTCTGTAGTGAAATACGGATTTCCTGTGCCTGCTCCAAAAATTACCACACGCCCTTTTTCTAAGTGACGTACAGCTCTTCTGCGCACGTAAGGTTCAGAAATTTCTTTCATTTCTATTGCCGATTGCAAACGTGTTTGCACACCATGAGATTCCAAAGCAGCTTGCAAAGCCATCGAATTGATCATTGTTGCCAACATACCCATGTAATCGCCGTGAGTTCTATCCATTCCACCTTCTTCAGCCTGCACACCTCTGAAAATATTCCCTCCACCAATTACAATGGCAATTTCAACTCCTAAATCATGAATTTCTTTAATTTGTTTGGCATATTGCGTTAGGCGATTGTTGTCAATTCCAAATTGTTTTTCGCCCATCAAGGATTCGCCACTAAGTTTTAAAAGAATGCGATGATATTTCATATTGTTTCAGAAGTTTGGCAAATATAGTTTGAAAAGCTAAAACTTGGACAGAAGTTTAAAAAAACATTCTCAGATTTACTGACAAATTGCAAACTAAATGTTTTCACAAGAGATAACGTATGTTTTCGGTGTTTTATTGACTTTATCCGTTTTTAACGGTTAATAAACGGCTAGTTATTAACATCTGAATTTTCTATCGAAAAAATCATTATATTTTAGAAAATAAGAAATCACCTCTCTCCCATTCATTGGAATTGCCCCCTTTTCAATAAGCAATTCTTTTTTTTCAGAAATCTATACAATAAAAAAAGACGAGTTGCCCCGTCTTGAATGTTTTCACAACGGAATAATCCTTATTGTGATTTGCTTTCGAAACAAATATAGAAACTTTTTCATACAAATACCAAGCTTCAGAGTAAATTTATTTTTCCTGAATCTACGTATATAGATTACGTACTTTATAAACTATCTTGTGAGACAAATGTTGATTTTGAAAAGTCAATAAGTATAGTTAGAATTGTAAACAAATATTTTCAACCATGAAAAAAATTCTAGGATTAGATTTAGGAACAAATAGTATCGGGTGGGCGTTAATCGAACAAGACTTTGAAAACAAAGAAGGAAAGATATTGGGAATAGGAAGTCGGATTATTCCGATGGATGCAGGTGAAATTGGGAAATTTGCAGAAGGTGGTTCTGTTTCAAAAACTGCCGACAGAACAAATTTCAGAGGAATAAGACGATTAAGAGAACGAACTCTTTTAAGAAGAGAACGATTACACCGTGTGTTGAATGCTTTAGGTTTTTTACCTGAACATTTTGCTGCGCAAATTGATTTTACTAAACGGTTTGGAAAATTTAAAGAAGAAACGGAGCCAAAATTAGCTTACCATGGTTCAGAATTTATTTTCAGAAAATCGTTTCAAGAAATGCTGGAAGAATTCAAATCTCATCAACCA
Source organism: Fluviicola sp. (assembly GCA_039810825.1). Classification (GTDB taxonomy): domain Bacteria; phylum Bacteroidota; class Bacteroidia; order Flavobacteriales_D; family Crocinitomicaceae; genus Fluviicola. The sequence goes on along the minus strand of JBDHXR010000017.1, from coordinate 17,665 downwards.
GAATTGGTTTCTAATGGAAAATTAATTCCCTATGATTGGACGATTTACTATTTGCGGAAAAAAGCATTGACCCAACGATTGGAAAAAGAAGAATTAGCTTGGCTCATTTTAAATTTCAATCAAAAACGAGGTTATTACCAATTGAGAGGTGAAGAGGAAGAAGAAAATCCAAATAAGCTAATCGAATTTCATTCACTGAAAATTGTTGATGTGATTGCAGATGAAGAACCAAATAAGAAAGGTGAAACTTGGTACTCTTTGCATTTAGAAAATGGCTGGATATACAGACGATCCAGTAAAATTTCATTAGTTGACTGGAAAGATAAAGTAAGAGATTTTATTGTTACTACTGATTTAAATGATGATGGTTCAGTAAAAACGGATAAAGAAGGTGCTGAAAAAAGAAGTTTTAGAGCTCCAAGTGAGGAAGATTGGACTTTATTGAAAAAGAAAACTGAAAACGAAATAGCGAACTCTAATAAAACAGTCGGCACTTACATCTACGAAACTCTACTTCAAAATCCAAAACAGAAAATTATTGGGAAACTCGTTCGTACCATCGAGCGGAAATTTTACAAAGAAGAACTAATTGCTATTCTGAAAAAACAAGTTGAACTTCAACCTAATTTATTTTCAGAAGAAAAATTAATCGAGTGTATTAGAGAATTGTATAGAAACAATGAAGCTCATCAACAAACATTGGAGAATAAAGATTTTGTACATTTTTTGGTAAATGACATTATTTTCTACCAACGTCCTTTAAAAAGCCAAAAATCAAATATTGGTAAATGCTCTTTGGAATATCGAACTTACAAAACGAAAGACAAAGATGGAAAGCAAATAGATAAAAAAGAATATTTACAATCGATACCAAAATCGCATCCTTTGTACCAAGAATTTAGGTTGTGGCAATGGTTGTACAGCTTAAAAATCTATTTAAAAGAAGATGACAAAGAAGTTACCTCCGAGTTCATCAGCACAGTGGAAGATTTAGAAACTTTATTTGAATTTTTAAATAATCGAAAAACGGTTAAGCAAGATGCTTTAATTAAATTCATAATTGAAAGAAAATTGCAATTAAAAGGAAAGGCATTAACTGCCGAAGTTGAAAAATACCGTTGGAACTATGTGGAAGACAAAGAATACCCTTGTAATGAAACAAAATCTCAATTCGTTTCTCGTTTGGCTAAAGTAGAAAGTTTACCTGCTGATTTTCTAACGAAAGAGATTGAACAAAAATTATGGCATATCATCTATTCGGTTACAGATAAAATTGAATTTGAAAAAGCATTAAAAACTTTTGCAAATAAACATCAAATTGATGAAGTGTCTTTCGTTGAAAACTTTAAACGCTTTAAACCTTTTGACAGTGAATATGGTGCATTTTCAGAAAAAGCAATTAAAAAACTATTGCCTTTGATACGGATAGGAAAATATTGGGATTGGAATAATTTAGAAGAAAAAACCCAAGAAAGAATTGAAAAGATATTGACTGGTGAATACGATGAAACCATCAAAACAAGAGTACGAGAAAAATCCATACACCTTTCCAAAAATGAAAATTTTCAAGCTCTGCAATTGTGGTTAGCACAATACATTGTTTACGACCGTCATTCAGAAGCGGAATTGGCAGACAAATGGACTTCGGTTGCTGATTTGGAAAAGTATTTGGAAGAATTTAAGCAACATTCGCTTCGCAATCCTATCGTAGAGCAAGTGATGACAGAAACTTTGCGGGTAGTTCGTGATATTTGGATGCAATATGGAGCTGGTGCAAGAGATTTCTTCTCTGAAATTCATATTGAGTTAGGCAGAGAGATGAAAAACACTGCCGATGAAAGAAAAAGACTTACAAGAGTAGTTACAGACAACGAAAACTCCAATCTTCGTATCAAATCAATGTTGCAAGAATTGATGAATGACTCTACTGTTGAAAATGTTCGCCCACATTCTCCAATGCAACAGGAAATATTGAAGATTTATGAAGATGGTGTGCTTAATTCTGGAATTGAAATTCCTGAGGATATTTTAAAAATTAGCAAATCGGCACAACCCTCAAAATCAGAATTTCAAAAATATAAATTGTGGTTAGAGCAAAAATACCGTTCACCCTATACTGGACAGATGATTCCTCTATCTAAACTATTTACAACTGATTATCAGATTGAGCATATCATTCCTCAATCTCGTTTTTTTGATGATAGTTTTTCAAATAAAGTGATTTGTGAATCAGCGGTAAATCAATTAAAAGACAAACAATTAGGATTTGAATTTATCAAAAATCACGGTGGGCAAATTGTTGATACAGGCTTAGGTAAAAAAGTCGAAATACTAAAAGAAGCAGCTTATCAAGACTTTGTTAAGGAACATTATAAAAACAATTACAAAAAACGCATGAATCTTTTGCTGGATGAAATTCCCGAGAAGATGATTGAACGTCAAATGAATGATACACGCTACATCAGTAAATTTGTTTCTCAATTGTTATCCAACATCGTTCGTGCTGAAACAAATGATGACGGAATCAATTCCAAAAACATTTTACCTGGAAATGGAAAAATCACCACCCAACTTAAACAAGACTGGGGTTTGAATGATGTGTGGAACGAACTCATTTTACCTCGTTTTGAACGATTAAATGAATTAACACAAACCAATCATTTCACTTCTATAAACACCAATGGAAAAATCATCCCTACCATTCCTTTAGAACTTTCAAAAGGCTTTCAAAAGAAACGAATAGACCACAGACATCACGCCTTGGATGCATTGGTAATTGCTTGCGCCACTCGTGACCACGTAAATCTACTCAACAACCAATCTGCAAAATCTGAAACAAGTCGTTATGATTTGCAAAACAAATTACGCAAAAAGGAAAAATGGACAGATAAAGAAGGAAAAGAACGAGATAAATTTACCGATTTCATCAAACCTTGGGAAACCTTTACACAAGATGCAAAAAATGAGATAGAAAAAATCGTGGTGAGCTTTAAACAAAACCTACGTGTCATCAACAAGGCCAGCAACCAATATGAAAAAATTGTAAATGGTAAAAAAGTATTGGTAAAACAAGAAGGAACGAATTGGGCGATAAGAAAACCTATGCACAAAGACACAGTTTCAGGATTAGTAAAATTGAGAAAAACAAAAGAAGTTGGATTAAATATTGCATTAGACTCTTACAACGATATTGTCCATAAAGAACTTCGTAAACATATTCTTTCTTTGGTAGCATTGAAATATGACAAGAAAATGCTTCAAAAGTATTTTAAAGAAAATGATAATAAATGGAACGACATAGATGTTTCTCGTTTAGAAATTTATTATTGGGAGAATGACAATGTTGCTTCTCGTGTAAATTTAGACACTTCTTTTTCCAAAGATAAAATTGAAAAATCTGTAACAGATACGGGAATTCAAAAAATTCTTTTGGCACATATAGAAAATTATAATGATCAAGTGGATGAAAAAGGAAAACATATAGCTCCTGAAACATTGGCTTTCACACCAGAAGGAATTGATGAGATGAACAAAAACGTCATTGCTTTAAACAAAGGTAAATTCCATCAGCCAATTTTTAAAGTGAGAACTTATGAAACACAAGGAAATAAGTTTCAAATAGGACAAACAGGAAACAAAAAAGATAAATTTGTAGAAGCTGCCAAGGGCACCAACTTATTTTTCGCTATTTACCAAGATGAAGACGGCAAAAGAAGTTACGACACCATTCCTTTAAACATTGTGATTGAACGCCAAAAACAAGGCTTAAACTCTGTGTCTGAAGCCAACGACAAAGGACATCAACTTTTATTCCATCTTTCTCCGAATGATTTGGTCTATGTACCAACAGAAAGTGAATTGGAAAACAACAATTCAATTGATTTTAATAATTTGAGCAAAGAACAGAAAGAGAGAATTTACAAAATGGTGAGTTCCAGTGGAAATCAATGCTTCTTCATTAAGCAAAATGTGGCTACAACTATTGTTAATAAAGTTGAATTTTCTGCTTTAAATAAAACGGAAAGAACAATTGATGGATTAATGGCTAAAGAAACCTGCATCAAACTCAAAATTGACCGACTAGGCAATATCTCCAAAGCATAACAAAACTTCCGCACCAACCATTTAGGCGACATCATTGGTGTAGGTGAATATTAACAATAAACAAAACGTAACTAAAAGGGCATGCAATAGCGTTGCCCTTTTTTCTTGTTTAAAAAAGAACAGCAATATAATTACGCAGAATGTATTATACATTTTGCGTAATACATTTTGAGTAATACATTTTGCGTAATACATTTTGCGTAATACATTTTGTATAAAACAAATTGTTTACTATAAAATGTTTGAAATAACATTATTATCAATCAGAATTTTATAACTCATAAATATTAATTATATTTACAAAAAATAAATATAAAATGGCAACATTCACAAGTGCACTTCCAGATAAATTATTAGCTCAATTGGCTGAGCAAGCCAAACGTTTGTCTATTCCCAAGAACAAGCTCATTGAAAGAGCCTTGGAAGTGTACCTGGCACAGCTAAAACGTGCAGAATATGTTCGTTCATACAAACAAATGGCAGAGGATACTGATTTGATGCAAGTGGCAGAAGAAGGAATGGTGGAATACTTGAAGCAACTGGAGATAGAATGAAACAAGGAGAAATTTGGCAAGTTGACCTCAATCCTGTGAAAGGTAGCGAGCAAGCTGGCATCAGACCTGTGCTCATTATCAGTGGAAATTTAATGAATACCTATTTGAATGTGGTGCTCGCTTGTCCACTAACCACTAAAATAAAAAATTACAAAGGAAACATTGTTATAACGCCATCTAAGATAAATGGTTTGAAAACTCAATCAGAAGTTCTCACTTTTCACTTACGATCTATCTCAAAAGAACGATTAATAAAAAAAATAGGCATAATTCAAACATTTGAATTGGAACAAGTACATGATTGCTTGAATGATATTTTGAAAATGTAAAATTTCTGGCATAAAATCTGCAAAATAGTTCACCCAAAACTATTTTACGATGGTAAAAAGAACTTTACATTTTAGCAATCCTGCACATTTATCAGTTAAAAACAATCAATTGATCGTTGAATTGAAAGATGAAAACAGAACTCAGCACTCTGTCCCTATCATGGATTTAGGCATGGTGGTGTTGGAACATCCACAAATCACCTTAAGTAGTGCCGTTTTTGAATACTTAATGGATGAAAAAGTAGCACTAATTACTTGCAACAAAAATTACATGCCATCAGGAATGTTTCTGCCATTTGAAGGCAATAGTCAGCAAACTAAAGTGATGCTTGCTCAAATTGATGCAAGTCTGCCACTAAAAAAACAATTGTGGCAACAAACAGTAAAACAAAAAATACACAACCAGGCAAAAATATTGGATCATTTAGGCTTAAATGGGCTACGCCTGCATCATTTAAAAGAACAGGTATTGAGTGGCGACACGACCAATTGTGAAGGACAAGCAGCAAGCTATTATTGGAATCAAATTTATGGAGTTGAGTTCATTCGTTCACAAGAAAAAAACACACCGAATGCACAATTGAATTACGGGTATGCTATATTGCGGTCAGTCGTAGCCAGAGCGCTTACTTCTTCAGGTCTTCACCCATCCATTGGCATCTTTCACAAAAACAAATACAATGCATTTTGTTTGGCAGATGACATCATGGAACCCTACAGACCTTTGGTAGATAAAATGGTAATTGAAATGCTTGAAAAAACAGAGAAAAGTACCGAGCTTACCAAAGAGCAAAAAGTAGAATTACTGAAAATACCAACCATGGATGTAAGCATTGGAAACATTACGCGCCCCTTGTTTCATGCACTAAGCACTACAACCGCAGGCTTAAACAAATGTTTTCAAGGAGAAAGCAGAAAAATACCTTATCCGGAATTGTAGATGTTGTCGAACAGATTTAATGCATACAGAACAATGTGGGTACTTGTATTTTTTGATTTGCCAACAGAGAATAAAAAAGAGCGAAAAGCAGCCAGTAAATTCAGGAAAGATTTACTTGACCAAGGATTTATGATGTTTCAATTTTCTATTTACATGCGGTTTTGCCAAAGTTTGGAGAACGCAGAAATGCACACCAAATATGTAAAAAACAAATTACCCGAAAAAGGCAAAGTGGGCGTGCTTTCTATTACCGACAAGCAATTTGGAAAAATGGAGTTGTTTCATGGAGTAAGCAAACAAGAACTAATTCCACCAGTGCAACAATTAACCTTGTTTTAAGATAAAAATTCTAGGGTTACAGGTTGGTCTAAAAAGCAAAAAAGCCTCATTTTTTTATTTCAAAAAATGAGGCTTAAAGCCTTTGTACATAAGGGTTTCGTAGCGTGACGTTGTTTATGACTATGTCAAAGATACGAAATGAAAGCAAATCACAACAAATTAGGAAACGCCAAGCCAACGGGGAAGGTTGTTTATGACTATGTCAAAGATACGAAATGAAAGCAAATCACAACTATGAACCACTAGTTAATTTATGTGAACTAGTTGTTTATGACTATGTCAAAGATACGAAATGAAAGCAAATCACAACAGAAACTGAAAAAGAATTAATTTTAGTATAGTTGTTTATGACTATGTCAAAGATACGAAATGAAAGCAAATCACAACATTGTGAGCTTCGTCCATTATGACAAGTTGTTGTTTATGACTATGTCAAAGATACGAAATGAAAGCAAATCACAACAACAAAGATTATCCCTCATATCATCTTTTTGTTGTTTATGACTATGTCAAAGATACGAAATGAAAGCAAATCACAACTGCAGTAAAGTAGATTCGTCTAGTCTTTTTGTTGTTTATGACTATGTCAAAGATACGAAATGAAAGCAAATCACAACTGTAGAGTTAATTACAGTATTTTCTGATACGTTGTTTATGACTATGTCAAAGATACGAAATGAAAGCAAATCACAACAATTGATGAACGTGTAAATGATGTTGCGTAGTTGTTTATGACTATGTCAAAGATACGAAATGAAAGCAAATCACAACAGTGATTTCAAACCACTTTAAAACGGCTTTGTTGTTTATGACTATGTCAAAGATACGAAATGAAAGCAAATCACAACGAACACGTGTGTATGCCTGTTATCAAATCAGTTGTTTATGACTATGTCAAAGATACGAAATGAAAGCAAATCACAACTGATGCTTGTTCTACCTAAGCGTTTACGGAGTTGTTTATGACTATGTCAAAGATACGAAATGAAAGCAAATCACAACTTAAAATGGCTTGTCATTTTAATAAGTTTGGTTGTTTATGACTATGTCAAAGATACGAAATGAAAGCAAATCACAACTACCAGTAAGACAAATCGAAACAAAAGAAGGTTGTTTATGACTATGTCAAAGATACGAAATGAAAGCAAATCACAACTACTTCAGTAGTATTAGTTTCTTCTGTTTTGTTGTTTATGACTATGTCAAAGATACGAAATGAAAGCAAATCACAACTACAAGCTCTTGCATCTTTGCAATCCCAAAGTTGTTTATGACTATGTCAAAGATACGAAATGAAAGCAAATCACAACGCGATAAGTTAGCAGAATTGATTACAAAATGTTGTTTATGACTATGTCAAAGATACGAAATGAAAGCAAATCACAACGTAAAGGAAAATTTGTTGATGGAGTTTTACGTTGTTTATGACTATGTCAAAGATACGAAATGAAAGCAAATCACAACTCTGTTGCTCCGAGTGAACCCGAAACTCTAGTTGTTTATGACTATGTCAAAGATACGAAATGAAAGCAAATCACAACTTCCACCGTCATCAGTGTTACCCACGTTGCGTTGTTTATGACTATGTCAAAGATACGAAATGAAAGCAAATCACAACAAAAAGCAAGGGCGTAGCGTAGCGAAGTGGTTGTTTATGACTATGTCAAAGATACGAAATGAAAGCAAATCACAACTCAAGTGTTCTTAATGGTCGGCTATCGCTTGTTGTTTATGACTATGTCAAAGATACGAAATGAAAGCAAATCACAACACGGAAACAAACTAAACAAACTGGCACAGAGTTGTTTATGACTATGTTCCGCCGAGGTAGTCTAAAATACACAAAACACCAATCTTAGGCGGACTGGCGACGATACGAATTGAACTTAGCCGTAAGGCGTCTCTTTCATTCTGCTGAAAATGAATACAGCTTGAAAAAAGCAAATCATCCCGAATGAAAAATCGGGATTTATGACTATGTTCCGCCGAGGTAGTCTAAAATACACAAAACACCAATCTTAGGCGGACTGGCGACGATACGAATTGAACTTAGCCGTAAGGCGTCTCTTTCATTCTGCTGAAAATAAATACAGCAAATACAATACTTAAAAAGAGCAAACGTTAATTTTATAAATTAATTCAAAATTATACATTTTGTATAGTACATTTTGTATAGTACATTTTGTATAATATTATTTGTATAATATAAATTGTATAAATACATTTGTGAAAAAGTATGTTTATGAATCCGTTTTTAATCAATAACTATATTAGTCCCGAATATTTTTGTGATCGAGAAAAAGAGTCTAATATATTACTAAAAAATATTAAAAATCAAACAAACACTGCCATTTTTGCACAGCGTAGAAGTGGTAAATCGGCTTTAATCAAACATGCTTTTTACCTGTTAAAAAAAGATTTTACATGTATCTACGTGGATTTGTTTTCAAGTAAAAACATGGCTGACTTTGCAAATTTATTAGCAAATGAAATCTATAAATCATACACTAACAAGAAAAAAGGGCAACTGTTTTTAGAAAAAATAAAACTTTTAAGACCAATAATTGCTATGAATGAGTTAACAGGAAGCTTTGACATAACACTTGACTTTTCTCCGTATCAAAACATCGAAAAAACAGTTCCTCAACTTCTTCAATACATAGATTCTCAAGGAATTAAATTTGTCATTGCATTCGATGAATTTCAACAAATAACAACCTACCCTGAAAAAAACGTTGAAGCCATTTTACGAAGCTGCATTCAAGAATTAACAAACTGTCAATTTATTTTTTGTGGTAGTCATTTACACCTAATGAATGAATTGTTTAACCAATCTAAAAGACCTTTCTATGCAAGTTGTTCCAATTTGTCATTAGGAAAAATTCCATTTGAAAAATACTATTCTTTTGCACGTCATCATTTTCAAACAAAAAAAATAACACTACAAGAAAATGCAATGCGTTACTTGCTAGATGTAACCAATGCACATACGTATTACGTTCAAAAAATTTTACATGAACTCTATGCATCTTCAGTAAAAGAAATAGATACAACACAAATACAACGTTGCATACAAGAAATTTTACAAGAACAAGAAATGATATTTTATCAATACCGCAGTTTACTTACAACCTTTCAATGGAAACTATTGATTGCCATTGCAAAAGAAGACAAAGTTATGCAACCTTATGCCAATGAATTTATTCAGAAAAACCGTTTTACCTCTACCAATATCAAACGTGCATTACCCACAATGGTGGATAAAGGAATGATTTTTTATCACAGTAACATTGAAACACCTTACTACGAAGTACAAGACAAAATGCTTAAACTTTGGCTGAAATACAAATAATTGAGTTCCCTGCGTAGAAGATTTTTTTCTAAGGAATAATACGAGCGATAGCAAAACAAAGAATTCAATAAATAGTTAAAAAAAATCCTCACCAACATTGGAGAGGATTATTATCATAAACTATAACAGTATTTTCTTAACTCAACGAAGTACGTTTAAAACCCGTAACAGTCAATCCTTTGATTTCTCCATCCAAGAATTGCTCAACAGTTAATTTATTATCGCGAATAAACTCTTGGCTTAGTAACGTGTTTTCTTTGAAAAATTTAGCCAAACGACCTTGAGCAATTTTATCTGCCATATCAGCCGGTTTTCCTTCTTGGATAGCCAATTCTTTTCCAACTTCGATTTCACGCTCGATAGTACGTGCATCTACACCCTCTTTGTTTAACGCAATTGGATTCATTGCTGCAACTTGCATAGCAACCTGACGACCTGCCTCAGCAACATTTTCTCCATCTTTATTCAATGCAACCAAGGTTGCCAATTGGTTTCCTGGGTGGTTGTACGCTACAACAGCATCACCTTTTAACAATCCGTAACCTGTAACTTCTAATTTTTCACCGATAACACCAATTTGCTCAGTGATTTTATCCGCAACAGATAATTTACCGTCAAAACTTAAAGCCAACAAATCTTCAGCAGAAGCAGGTTGGTTTTCGATAGCTACTTTCATTAAAGATTCAACCAAAGTTTTGTATCCGTCATTTTTAGCCACAAAGTCAGTTTCGCAATTTAAAGCAAACACAATACCTGTTTTGTTATCGCTCGTAACTTGAGCTAAAACAAATCCTTCGCTCGCCTCGTTTCCACCGCGTTTAGCAGCAATTTTTTGACCTTTTTTTCTCAAAATATCGACAGCTGCTTCGAAATCACCGTTAGCCTCAACCAACGCATTTTTACAGTCCATCATACCAGCACCTGTTTGCTGGCGCAATTTATTTACATCTGATGCAGTAATTGCCATTTTATCTAATTTTTAAAAATATTAATTTATTCCTTTAGAATTAGTCATTAGACTCTTCTTTTTCAGTAACCGGAGCTTCTTCAGCAGTTACTTCTTCTTTATCTTCTTTCGTGTTGCTAGACTTACGGTCTTCCAATCCATCTTTGATCGCATCGCAAATCTCGCCCAAAATGATAGAGATAGATTTTGTTGCATCATCATTTGCAGGAATTGGGAAATCTACCAGACGAGGATCTGAATTTGTATCTACCATCGCAAAAGTTGGGATACCCAAACGCTTCGCTTCAGCTAATGCAATATGCTCTTTCAAGATATCAACGATAAAAATTGCAGCAGGTTGTCGTGTCATATCCACGATTGAACCAAAGGTTTTTTCCAATTTATCGCGTTGACGAGTTTTGAATAAACGCTCACGCTTATTCAATGTTTCCCAAGTACCGTCTGTCTTCATTTTATCAATTGAAGCCATTTTACGGATAGACTTACGAGTAGTTTGGAAGTTTGTCAACATTCCACCAGACCAACGCTCTGTAACGAATGGCATGTTTACTGCGGAAACTTTTTCAGCAATAATTCCTTTTGCTTGTTTTTTAGTTGCAACGAAAAGAACTTTCTTACCCGATCTAGCAATTTGTTTCATTGCTGCACACGCTTGATCAAGATGAGCGATTGTCTTATTAAGGTCTATGATGTGAATACCTTTTTTCTCATCAAAAATATACGGAGCCATAGCTGGGTTCCATTTTCTTTTCATGTGTCCGAAATGAACACCTGCATCTAATAAACTATCAAAATTAACTTTAGACATAATTTTATTTTTTAAATTGTTTACATTCCCTGCTTGAAGCAGACAAGCTTAGTAATCAGCAATAAAGGGGTGAAAAACACAGTGCTTTACGCTTGGATACTAAACAATATTCCGTAATAAAACGGATATAAATTTTCTTAACGTTTAGAGAACTGGAATTTCTTACGAGCTTTCGGTTGTCCTGGTTTCTTACGCTCAACCATTCTTGGGTCGCGTGTCATCAAGCCGTCTGCTTTTAGTAATGTTTTAAACTCCGGAGCTACTTCTACCAATGCACGAGAAATCCCTAAGCGGATTGCCTCAGCTTGACCATTGATTCCACCACCTGCAACATTTACTTTGATGTCATATTGACCCAATGTTTCTGTTACATTAAATGGCTGTTCCAATTTCCCTTGCAAAATTGCAATTGGAAAGAACTCCTTGTAATCACGTTTATTAATTGTCATCTTGCCAGATCCTTTAGACATATATACTCTGGCAACAGATGTTTTTCTTCTTCCTAGTGCGTTTACTACTTCCATACGAATTATTTAATGGTATCCAAGTTAATCGTTTCAGGAGTTTGAGCATCATGCTTGTGCTCGTTCCCTGCATAAACTTTTACATTGCGGTACAATTGACGACCCAAAGTGTTTTTTGGTAACATTCCTTTGATCGCTTTTTCGATTACACGTTCTGGACTTTTCTTCAACATCTCTTCAGCAGTTAAAGAACGTTGCCCACCTGGGTAACCTGTGTAACGAATGTATTCCTTGTTTTCCAACTTCGTACCGGAAAACGAAACTTTCGCTGCATTGATAACAATTACGTTATCTCCACAGTCAGCGTGAGGTGTAAAATTAGTTTTGTGTTTTCCACGAACTAACTTTGCTACCTTACTTGCTAAACGACCAACAGTTTGGCCTTCAGCATCTACCAATAACCACTTTTTATCAGCGGTTTCTTTGTTGGCAGAAACAGTTTTGAAACTTAAAGTATTCACTACCTATAATTTTAAAATAAGACAATAACCCCAATTTAGGGGGTGCAAAGATAGAAAGTCTATTTGTTAATAACAAGTGTTTTGTAAGAAAAATCACTTTTTATTTGTTATTCTAGAAGTTCAAAGTTAATTGTTTGTATTGAATCTTGTTGTTTTCGTCTGTGTTTAGCTTAGATAATGATAAGCCAAGCAATCGAACTGGCTTTTCCATATCGAAATTTAAGAGGAGCTCTTCTACAAAAAGCATAAAATCATGTTGCGTGTATAAAAAGGTGTCTGATGTTTTGGATTTGGTTTTTTGTGTAAAATCAGAAAACTTCACTTTTAGTGTCAGCGTTCGGCCTTTAATTACTCTTTTTTGCAATCCATCTTCCAATTCTTTGGAAAGTATAACTAGCTTTTCCATCATCTGTCTTTTAGTGTAAAGATCTTCAGAAAATGTATGTTCAGTGGCATATGATTTTCGGATTCTATTTGGCTTCACCTCACTGTTGTGGATTCCTCTTACAATATTGTAGTAGTGCAACCCCTGATTGCCAAAAAATTGAGTTAAAAAGCATAATTCTTTTCGTTTTAAGTCAATTCCCTTGCGAATTCCCAATTCATTCATTTTTGCGGCCGTAACTTTACCAATTCCAAAAAAATTCTCAATGGGTTGCTTTTCTAAAAAAGACTCTACTTGATCTGGAGGCACTGTATATTGCCCATTTGGCTTGTTGTAATCGGATGCTATTTTTGCTACAAATTTGTTTATTGAAATGCCTGCGCTTGCAGTCAACCCTGTTTCTTGAAAAATTCGATTCCTTATTTCTTCAGCTAATTTAGTGGCTGACTCAAACGCTTTCTTGTTTGTTGTAACATCCAAAAACGCCTCATCTAAAGACAAAGGCTCCACCAAATCTGTGTATTCAAGAAAAATACTGTTTATCTGCTTAGAAATTTGTTTATACCTTTCAAAACGAAGTGGGACAAAAATCAAGGTTGGACACATTCTTTTGGCTAAAGCACCCGGCATTGCTGAGCGCACACCATATTTGCGAGCTTCATAACTGGCTGCTGAGACTACACCCCTAACTTCATTCCCGCCAACAGCTATAGGTTTCCCCTTCAATTCTGAATTGTCCAACTGTTCTACAGAGGCATAAAAAGCATCCATATCTATGTGGATGATTTTTCTATGTTCATTTTGAACGGCCATTGTTGCAAAATTACAAAAGTGAACTGCAACATAAAATTGATTTCAAGGTTTTATTTTGAAATATGTTTTGATTTTGCAATTAGTGCAACCATACAAGAAAGGTCGTTAAAAAAACGAAAGTGTTTTTGAATATAAAAGCTGTAAAAAAACGTGTTTGAGTTTCAGGAAACATAGAATTATTAGTCTTGAACGCAATATTGCGTTTTTGCGTTTATGCTTTTTATAATTTCAAAAAAAAAATCAAAACTATTTTTTTAAATCAACTTTTTGACTAATTTAAATAAGAAAAAAGAAAATATGGGACTTACAAAAGACAACAATTACTCAACAGACCAGATCAAATTCTCTCAACTTGGAAAAGCCATCGGTCACCCTGCGCGTGTAAAAATATTAGACCTATTAAATACTGAAAAAATAATACGGTTTGAGCAATTACATGGACTACTCAATTTAGGTCAACCAACCATACGCGTACATCTTGAAAAATTAAAGGACTTAAATTTAATCAACGAGGCCTACATTTATCATACATCAATTTTTACGATAAATATTGAACGCTATAATGACTTAAAAGAAATATTGAGAAGAATGAATCGGGCTAAAGTATGAGTTTATGCAATAAATCAAAAACGCAATATTGCGTTTTTGATTTATTGCATTTTTGAAAAAACTAATCTTTTTTCTTAAACGAATTAATCGCATTTACCGTAAATTCCGAAAGCACCAAACGACCGCTAACTCCTGCTCTTTCTTCAAGTAGCTGATCCCAATCTTCAGTTCCTTTCCACAAAACAGTTTTTAAATTTGCCATCGCCTCAGGACTGGATTTTGCTAAAATGCTTGCAAAACGAGCTACCTCATCATCCATTTCTTCTATTGAATCAAAAACGGTTGCAAACAATCCATGTTTTTTTGCCCAATCAGCTGACCTCCATTCTGTTGCATTGATTGCTAACTGAGACATTGCAGAGAGCCCCATTTTACGCTCAACAGCAGGTCCAACAACGAATGGACCTATACCTACTGCCAATTCAGAAAGTTTAATTTCTGCTTGTTTTGTTGCAAAGCAGTAATCTGCCGCCGATGCCACGCCTACTCCTCCTCCAACAGCTTTTCCTTGTACACGACCAATAATGAACTTAGGACATTTTCTGCAAGCATTAATCACTTTTGCAAAACCAGAAAAGAACACTTTCCCAGTTTCTAAATCTTGAATTGATATCAACTCATCAAAACTTGCTCCTGCACAAAACGCTCGGTCTCCAGCCGACTTCAATACAATAACTTTTACAGCGGAATTTTGACCTGCTTCTGTAATTGTATCTGCCAATTTTGATAATATTTTCCCGGGAAGCGAATTGCTCATCGGGTGTCCAAATTCAACAGTTGCAATCCCTAATTCGCTAATATTAATAGATACATGACCTTGGTCAATAGCTAATTCTGACATGATGTGTAAATTAATCTCTTTTTTCAAATTTGTTTCTAGGAGGTCTTGAATCTCCAAATCTATTTTTATTGAAACCACCCGGTTTTTTAAAACCACCTTGCTGCTTGGTCTCTTCTTTTTTTGGAGGTCTATTTGCTTTTGGGGAAGCAATCTTAACATCCAACTTTCTACCGTTCACTTCAAATCCATTCAATGCTTGAATTGCATTTATTGCTTCTTCCGCACTTTCCATTTCAACATATCCGAAGCCTTTGGATTTTTTTGTTTTTGCATCAAAAACCACGTGAGCTAAACTAACTTTCCCAAACGCTGAGAAGGTCGACATCAAATCTTCAGAAGTAATTTCCCAATCAAGATTTGCAATAAAAATATTTGTCATCTAAAAAACTTTATTCGTGAGCTTTTATGCTCAATTTAACTAATTCGACCTATTTTAAGGTAAAGCTGTCTGTACCTATCACTTGTCCATCACAAAAGATTTTCACTTTGTAATTCCCTTTTACTGGTTCTTCACCATTGAAATCATAATAAATTGTAACATCAATTGCTTTGTTGTTGTATTGAATATCTCGTTTTGCTGAGTATACAAATGCTCCTTCATCACCATTTGTTGTACCTCCTGATCTACCTAGAAGTACTTTTCCGTCTGGATTCATGATTTGCATGAATACATCTTTATTTCCAGCTGTTGCAATTGTGTTTTCACCAATTGTAAATGTTGACTTCGCTTGAACTGCATTTTTAGCCTTGGTTGTTGCCTCTGTAGTATTATTGATTTTCATTCTTAAACCTGACGAAGCAAAACCATAAGCATTTAACTTAGATCCTTTTTTAACTTGTGCTTGACTTTGTTCAGCCTGAGATTTATAATCGTCACGTTCTGATTTCGTATCTTCCAACTGAGTGGTTGTTTCATCCAACTCTGATGTCAATTTTAAATTTAACGTATTCAATTGATCTATTTGCTTAACGTAGCTAATCATAATCTGACGCAAAGTCTCATTTTCACGTTTCAATTTTGCAATCAATGAAGCACTTACTCTACCATTTCTCTTTGCTGTTTCAAGTTCGTCCATCAACCCTTGAATTTTTTCTTTCTGGGCAATTAAACTGTCTGACTTTGACGCATCTTTTTTCAACAAAGCATCATACGTATTCATCATGTTCGAAAAGTCCGACATCAAATCGTTTGTAACTTCACTACCTAAAAACGGAGCCATCATGTTGTTCATCTCATTGATATCCGCCTGTAACTCTAAATTTTTAGCTGTACACTCTTTCAAAGCTCCATTTTTAGAACTCCATAGATAAGTCATTGTTCCTAATAAGATTATCAATAAAACAATCACTGCAGTTAAAACTGGCGTATTGTTTTTTCTTTCTTTCATTTCCATTTCAGACATAACTAAAAATTTTAGAACGACAAATATAAAGATTCAAACAAAATTAATTGGGTCTATTTATTAACAAAGTAAAATAATAATTGTGAATTATCAACATTGTATACCTCATTCAATCGTTAATAATAGTGAAAAAAGTTAATTCATCGTTGTTATCATAAAACTTATCTAGATTAACTCTTTTTCCTTGAATGGTTACTGGTCTTGAAAATCGTTTAATTGCATCCCAACCAACCGATGAAAAATAGGGAGAAGTGCTACTAGGAAATGGCCCGCCGTGTTGTTGAGCAACACTCACCTCTACCCCTGTAGGAACTCCGTTAATGACAACTCTTCCTCCAATTTGAATTAAATGATTTATGTATGCTGAAATATTGTCATCGTCATCTGAAAAAATTGACGCTGTGAGTTGTCCTTTTAGCTTCTTTAAACAGCTAACAACCTCTTCTTTGCCATTGCAAATTACCAAAGTAAGGTAGGAACCAAAAATTTCTTCTTGAATTGAGTTTTCCATACAAAATTCATTGGCTGAAACTTGACTTAACGTAGCTTGAATATAATTTTCAGATACTTTCCCCTCAAAAAGTAGTTTAACAAAAGTTGCTTGCTCTGCTTTTCTTTCAACATATCTTTTAGTTATCCCAGGGTGCAGCATGCAACAAGGTTCAGCAGTAGAAAAATACTGAGTTAGCTCTGCTATTATTGATTCTTGATCTTCGAAATGCTCAATGAATAACAAACCGGGCGAAGTACAAAACTGACCCGCATCTGTTACAACAGCTTCTGCAATGGATTTAATGTGCTTATGGAAATTTTTGCTTGACGGTGAAACACTAAATACAATCGGATTTGAACTTCCCATTTCAGCAAAAAGTGGAATAGGATATTGACGTTTGTTAATAATTTTCTGTAGACTAACTCCTCCAAGAATACTACCTGTAAAGCCAACCGCTTTAACGTCTTCGGATGCAACCAATTGTTCTCCAACTGAATAATCTTTTGCCAATAAATGTGAGAAATACCCATCATCTAGCCCACAACTTGAAACGGCTTCAGCAATTAATTGAGCCGATAAGGAACTCGTATGTGGATGCATAGCGTGAGCTTTCACAATAACGGGGCACCCGGCAGCAAATGCCGATGCAACATCACCACCCAAAGTGGAATACGCTAAGGGGAAATTGCTGGCTCCAAATACTACAACCGGACCAAGCGGTACTAAAAACTTTTCTAGTTGTG
>JBDHXR010000016.1:0-30279 GCA_039810825.1 Fluviicola sp. | reverse complement strand
AAAAAACGCAATGAAATTTTTCAGATGGCAATGTTAAACCCAAAACTTTCAATTTTAGATGAAACCGATTCTGGTTTAGATATTGATGCGCTACGCATTGTTGCGGGAGGAGTAAACAAATTGAAATCTGCGAACAATGCCACACTTGTCATTACTCATTACCAACGTTTATTGGATTATATCGTTCCTGATTTTGTACATGTTTTGTACGATGGTAGAATTGTAAAATCTGGACCTAAAGAATTGGCTTTAGAGCTTGAGGAAAAAGGTTACGACTGGATTAAAGAAGAATTGGCTCAATAATTAATAAGCATGGAAGCAATTGACAAAGAAATTTCTAACGAACTAAACTGGAAACTTCAAGGTGAATTTGTTCTA
Source organism: Fluviicola sp. (assembly GCA_039810825.1). Lineage (GTDB taxonomy): Bacteria > Bacteroidota > Bacteroidia > Flavobacteriales_D > Crocinitomicaceae > Fluviicola. The sequence goes on along the minus strand of JBDHXR010000016.1, from coordinate 29,901 downwards.
AATTCAGATTTAAGAGCACAAGCATTACAAAGTTTTCAGAATACAGCTTTTCCAACAACACGCAATGAGGCTTGGAAATATACGCGCGTTTCAAAAATTAAAAATGCACATTTTAATATCCAAGAGCAAACAATTGATTTGAATGGTGATTTCAGCATCGTACCAAATTCTCTTCAAGTAGTTTTTGTGAACGGACATTATTCTCAAAACTTATCTTCTAAATCTTTCCCTGAAGGGCTAAAAGTTGAAGCTTTATCAAAAATGGACCCAAGAGAATTGGCAACATTTGGTAATGCTATTTCGACTGAAAACGAAGTGTTTACTGCGTTAAATACTGCTTATGCAACAGACGGAGTTTACATACACGTTACTGCAAAAATGCAAATTGAACCTACACTAGAAATTATTCAAATCAACACCAATCAAAACATACTTTCTAATGTAAGAAACATACTTGTTGTTGAGCAATTTGCAGAAATTAATCTAGTTCATAGAAGCATTAGCGTTGCTGGAACAAATAATTTCTCAAATACGATTAACGAAATTACAGTGGGAGCAAATGCAACAGTTAACATTGATAAAATTCAAGAAGAAGATGAAACTTGTTTTCAAATAAACACTGAATACGTGCATCAAGAAAAAGACAGTAATTTTACTATAAACACTATTACTTTGAATGGTGGATTGATTCGAAATAACCTGAACATCCATGTAAACGGAGTAAACTGCGAAACTCATTTGAATGGTGCTTATATCTTGAAGGGTAATCAACATGTTGACAACCATACTGTCGTTGATCATAAAGTGTCGCATTGTGAATCCAACGAATTGTATAAAGGTGTAATAGATGATAAAGCAACAGCCGTGTTTAATGGAAAAGTTTTTGTGCGAAAAGACGCTCAAAAAATCAATGCATATCAATCTAACGCTAATGTTCTGCTTAGTGAAAATGCAAGTGTTAATAGCAAACCTGAATTGGAAATTTATGCGGATGACGTGAAATGTTCACACGGTTCAACAACCGGTCAATTAAATGAAGAGGCCATTTTTTACTTACGTGCCAGAGGTTTGAGCGAGTCAAGTGCTCGACAATTACTTGTTGGTGCATTTATTGAAGACGTATTGCAAAAAATTGAAAACAAGAATGTTATTGAACACATTCATCTTGCGATAAAAGATCGCTTTAATTGGGTATTAGAATAAATCCACCGAAATACTGAAACGTGAAAGAACGCTTGGATATTCTGCTTGAGGAAAAAGGGTTGGTTACCTCACGCACACGTGGTGTAGAATTGATTAAGAATGGAGATGTGTTGGTTGATGGAGTTACGGTAGATAAACCAGGAAAAAAGATTGAAAATACTGCCACAATTACATTATTAAACGAAGAACTATCTTGGGTTTCTAGAGGTGCTTTAAAATTATTAAAAGCTATCAACACGTTTCAAGTTCCAATTGAAGGGAAAACTTTTTTAGATATTGGAGCTTCAACAGGTGGATTTACGGAAGTACTGCTTTCTAAAGGTGCTCAGCATGTATATTGTGTAGATGTTGGTCACAATCAACTGCATGAGCGGCTTCGAGCATTGGACACCATCACCAACATTGAAAAAACACATATTCGCGAGTTAACTATCAGTCATGTTCCCGAACAAGTAGATGGAATCGTAATCGATGTTTCATTTATTTCTTTGGAAAAGGTAATCCCATTTACAACCGCTTTCTTGAAAACGGATGGAGTATTGATAGCGCTAATAAAACCACAATTTGAGCTTGAAAAACGAAAATTAAACAAGCATGGAATTGTGAAGAGTGCGAGTTTTTACCCAGAAGTGTTGGAAAACATCAAAAAAGCTGTGAGTATTTCAAACTTTACGGTTCTTGACATTATTGAATCACCTATAGTTGGTGGTGATGGGAACAAAGAGTTTCTACTTTATGCAATTAAAAAGTCATAAACTCAGAAAAAGCCTAGATAACAGACATTATTCCTCCAAAACACTGCCGGAAAAGGAATTTTAATTGCATTAAGTGGTTTCAAGAGTTTCTTAAGCCAGGTTTTTTTAATTGGCAATTGAGCCCAATCGATATCAATTGAAAGAGCGTATTCACGATGCGCTTGATAAGTCAACAAAGTATTTGGGTCTGTATAAACATCATCGTGCCCTCTTATTTTCCCATCAATACTGTATCCAAATCCCAATTGAATCCATTTCGGGAATTTTGATTCGGGAAAAAAAGTACCCGGAGCAATACATAACCAGTAACTTTGAGCATTGTAATCTTTAAGCAATCGCTGAGGAAAGTTAGCTCCCAACGTATTTGGCCGTATTGGTGGATAAGGTGAAGATTTATATCCAAACTTTAGTTGAAATCGTTGTTCCTTAAACCCTAATTGTTGACCTAGAAACAACCCTGCTCCTAACGTGGTGGCAGTAAGATCAGATCATAAAAATCCCCATTGTGAATTAAATGCATCCATGCATTCAATGGATAACATATAAGACCAAGCAATACCACTGGAAACCAAAGCAGCGCTTTTGCTATTCATTCTCGACCATCTCCAAGAAGCAAATTCTACCATAGATAGTTGATAGGCTGAATAACCATGTCCAATTTTATCCATTTGCATCCATTCTTTTGAATCATCAAAAAAATGAAACGTAGATTTTGGATATTCTTTATACCAAATTGTAGTTAACAAGCCTATGCTACTTCCAGCTAAAGCTACATTTGTTCCTGCAACCCAATAAGATCGATTGTTCCATGTTGTGTCTGTTTTTTGAGCTACAAGACATGATGATATTAAACAAAAGAAAATTATTGTTTTCACAGTTGAAAAATACAATAAATTGAAAGAATAGAGAAGGAGAGTTGATAAACTATTGAAACAAAAAAAATCAGCGGTTTTAAATTCTATTAACAATTTAACAATATTGTTAAATTGTTAATAGGAAAACTCATTTCAAATTGATGATTTTTTCAATATACTCCTCCAGTTTTTCAAAACCTATCGGATTTAATCTAATTTCATGAAAATGAATAGAATAATGGTCCAAAATTAATTTTGCTTCTCTCAATTTGATTAAATGATCGCATGTAGCTTTTATACTTAGATTTAATCTTTTAGCTAAAACAACACTAGTACTAATTCTATCTTCTTGAATTATATCAATAATTCTTTTTCTAGCAGGATGAGCCAATGCTCTACCTAATAACGCAAAACTTAAATCATCCTGTGAATAATTGTTCTCTTTTATGATTCCCATATCTACTTTTCTTATTTAAGATAATGAAAAACATCTTTACAATCCAAATTATTCTACTTTTTTTCCAAGGCTACTTCAAAAGAAACATCTACAAGGTCTCCAATTTTTGGATCAGATTTCATTTGATGCAGTGTGCGGTTTACTTCTGCATTTCCAGCAAAAATTAATATGGTCTTATCTTTAGATTTTAATTCTGAAATAAATCGAATTATTAAGGGTGATTTTACCGTTTTACCAACAAATGAAAGCTCTCCATCAATTTCATAATTTTCTCCAACTTGTTTAATTGAGTTGGATTTATATTTTGCTACAGGGAATTTTTCTGACTGAATAAAGGTAGTGCCAAGCACTTCTTCATCGCGCATACTGTTAAATGTAGTAATGCTTTTTGATTGAATGGTGACTTCTAAATTTGTCAATTTTCCTTCGGAATTGAATTGAGCAGTAGTTTCAAAATTTTTAAATGCTCCTGCAGTTCTGCCCGATGTTGGTCCCAAATCAAAAGTTAGTTTAGAATTTTCTGCCAAACTGGTCCAGCTTCCTGTGTGGTTTTCATTTGGTATAAAAGCTGGTAAAGTCATCGGGTCTATCGGTTTTGCCGTTTTACTTTGATTTCCTTGATTTTGCACCAAAGAATTTACTGGCAATGCTTCTGGCAAAAAAAGTTGATATGTAAAGAACGTGCATCCGATGAGGATTAATGGAATGAAAGTTCCCGAAAAAATTCTTTCAACTTTCTCATCCGTGTTTATTGATATCATAACCGCAGTTCCTAAAATTGATCCAATAAGTGTGTTTAATCCTCCAAAACTTTCATGAATAAATGCAGGAAGAATCAAAATAAACACCAAAAGTAACGGAATGAAAATGCTTAAATTAAAATATTTCACTTGCCCAACCAGCAAAGATTTACTGATAAAAATCACGCCCATTCCCACTAAAATTCCTAACCAAAAGTTCCCTTGCAACAGCAAGTTTGATGGCAGTTGAAAATTGTATATAGCAAATAAAACCCATGCAAGAGCAAACATAGAAATTGCCAACTGTAAATAATTATATGCACTTTGTGCCAAAGAGGTAGCAAACAATCCGGTAGCCAATAAGATCAACCCAAAAGTACCTGACAAGAACAGACTAAACACGACTAAAATACCGGCAAGAACAAGTTGAATACCTGATTCAAAACTGCTCTCATCTACTTTCATATAGCGATGTACAAACTTAGATTTCCATTTTGTAAGTAATGGTATAAGACTACCTAGAAGAACCAATGCAACACTCGCTATATTCCAAACTACTTCGAAACCTTGATAGTACGCTTTTGCTCCAATTGGAATCACAAAAACTAGAGCTATAAAATAACTTGAAATTGTTTTGATTCTATCTGGCAAGAATGAGATTGCAAGGGCCAATAAAATAGCTCCAATCAAACTGCCTCTAATCAACATCAATGAAGCATCATGCTCAAAGCCTCCGCTTAACTCTAATTCTATGCTAATTGCAGTAGCTGCTATAAATACACGCAATAGTATGTGCGATCGCAGCATCAAAACTGCGATAAGTGCAAACAATGTAATGCTTAATCCTTCTATATGTTCCATGATACAAAAATACATGTTTATTTACCATGGTAGGTTATGTTGTGATGAATATTGCTTTTTTTAACCAATGTTAAGTTTTCTTACAAGCAAAAAGGATAATGCTTATACCAAATTATTTAAATACTTTCGATTTAATAAATGGCTTGCTTCTTTACTTTTTAAGAAATTTTCCAAGATCTCTAAGTGCTGAATTCGATGGCAATCTGTACCCAACACATCAATGGCATTTTGTTTAGCAAGAAATTGCGCTTGTTTTTTTACTTCAGGGCCGTAATGTCCTGTAAACGACAACCAATTCGCCTGAATCATACAGCCTAAATCTTTTAACTGCCTTAACACTTCAGGTTTATTGTGAAAATAAAGATACCTTTCATAATGAGCTAAAACAGGCTGATAACCTGCAGTATTTAACTGAAAAATCAATTCTTCAAATCGATCTGGTTTGGTGTGAAAGGAAAACTCAAACAAAATGTGGTTCTTATGAAAAGGCAAAAGATCTCGCGTATCTATTCTTTTAAATAGGGTTTCATCAAAGAAATATTCTGCCGAAGCATCAACTTCCAAATTTATTTCAAGCTCTGTAATTACTTGCTGAACCTCTGCCAATTTATTTAAGATTATTTCAGAAGTATTATCATAAACTCCAGACATAACATGAGGGGTGAAAATCAATTTCTTAAATCCTAAATCTTCCATTTTCCTAAGCATTCCAATGGTGTGCTCCATGGATTTGGCACCATCGTCAATACCGGGGAGTAAATGACTGTGAATGTCTGTGTTCAAGCTAGAAAGCGAACATTTTGGATGTTTATTCTGGAATAAAGTGGAGAAAAGTCCCATTAGCGAGAATGATACATTTTGGAGTAGTATTTTTGATATTCCCCTGAGGTAACCTCGTTTACCCAATCTTGATTTTTTATATACCACTGAACCGTGTGTAATAAACCCTCTTCAAAAGTAATACTAGGCTTCCACCCTAGTTCAACAAATAATTTATTAGCATCAATGGCATAACGCAAATCATGTCCCGCTCTATCTTTTACAAAGGTGATTAACTTTGAACTGTCTCCATTTTCTCTCCCCAACTCACTGTCCATGATTTGACAAAGTTTATTCACTAAATCAATATTTTTCCATTCATTCCACCCTCCAATATTGTAGTTGCAACCAATATTGCCTTGGTGAAAAATAAGGTCAATTGCCTTTGCATGGTCTTCAACCCACAACCAATCCCGTATATTCAAACCTTCACCATAAACTGGAAGTGGTTTCTTTTGTAGTATGTTGTGAATCATCAAGGGGATTAATTTTTCAGGATGGTGATGACTTCCGTAGTTATTTGAGCAATTGCTTCTTTTTATTGGAAAACCGTATGTGTGGTAATACGCCGAGACAAAATGATCAGAAGCTGCTTTTGAAGCTGAATACGGGCTTCGCGGATCGTATGGTGTAGTTTCCGTAAAAAATCCTTCTTGTTCCAAGGATCCATAAACCTCATCTGTAGAAACATGGTAAAAAATATGATTCTCATTAGTCTTCCAATACGCTCGAGCCTGATTCATTAGATTTACTGTGCCAACTACATTTGTCTGAACAAATTCCATTGGACCTTCAATAGACCGATCAACATGAGATTCTGCTGCTAAATGGATAATATCTGTGATTCTATGTTCATTTAATGCGTTTATCACATCTTGTTCCGAGCATATATTGCCTTTCACAAAGAAATGATTTTCATCCTCTAACACATCTTTAATATTGGCTAAATTACCGGCATAGGTCAATGCATCAAACGACACAATATTGTAGTTTGGATACTTCTTTACAAGCAATCGGACAAGGTGAGAACCAATAAAACCTGCTGCTCCAGTAACTAGAATGTTTTTCATAATGTGAACTTACAAAAAGTAAACGGAATACTATCAAAGTGAAGTCAACATTTACACATGTTCAATGCTTATAAACTCCAATACTCCAACTGGTTAATTTTTCCTTTAAACACCCCTTTGATGTCAACAAATACTCCACTACCATCTTTTAGGATAGATTTGAAATACGCTTCATTCAAATCCAGGTACTTTTTATGACTAACTGCTACAATGATGGCATCGTAATCTTTTCCTATCTCTGTAAGCGGAACTTGATATTCATGCAGCATTTCTTCTGAACTGGCATGTGGGTCAACCAGGTCAACATTAACTTGGAAAGACTTCAATTCATTTACAACATCAATTACTTTTGAGTTCCGAATGTCTGAAACATCTTCTTTAAACGTTGCTCCCATTACCAATACTTTAGCATCTTGAATGTGTTTGCCTTGAGCAATGATTCGTTTTACGGTTTGCTTTCCAATATAAAACCCCATGGAATCATTTACATACCTACCACTATTAATTATTTTTGCATGATAACCTGCTTGTTGAGCTTTATGAGTGAGGTAGTACGGGTCCACACCGATGCAGTGCCCACCAACTAAACCCGGAGAAAATTTTAAGAAATTCCATTTTGTACCAGCTGCTTCAAGCACATCGTATGTATTGATACCTAGTCGACTGAAAATAATTGATAATTCATTCATTAAGGCAATATTGACATCACGTTGTGTATTTTCAATAATTTTTGCGGCTTCTGCAACTTTAATATTTACTGCCCGATGAACCCCAACATGAACAACCAATTCATACGTCTTTGCAATTTGCTCTAAAGACTCGGAACAACATCCAGAAACTACTTTTACAACATTTTGAAGGGTATGAACTTTATCTCCTGGGTTGATACGCTCTGGTGAATACCCCACTTTAAAATCTTGATTAAACTTCAATCCTGAAATTTCTTCTAAAAGCGGAATGCAATCTTCTTCTGTACATCCAGGATAAACAGTCGATTCAAAAACTACGTAATCGCCCTTTTTCAACACTTGAGCTACTGTTCTACTTGCTCCCAATAGTGGTTTTAAATCTGGTAAATTAGCTTCGTCAATAGGAGTTGGTACTGCAACAATAAAAAATTCTACATCTCTTAAGTCATTAATGTCTGCAGTAAAAAGTATATCGCTGTTCTCAAAAACTTCAGCTGAAAGTTCATTGCTCGGATCAATGTTTCTTCGCATCAATTCAACACGTTCTTGGTTAATGTCAAACCCTACTACTTTAATTTTTTTTGCAAATTCGAGTGCTATTGGTAGACCAACATAACCAAGCCCAATTACTGCAAGTTTGGCTTCTTTCTTAAGTAGCTTATCGTAGATTAAATTGCTCATTTCTTACCTTGTATATTCGTTCTATTATTTCTACAATCTTTAACCCTTCTAAGGCATTTGTAGTTGCTGAAGTTCGTCCTTTTAACGTATCTATTACATTGGAAATAACGAAGTGGTGATTGGCTGCTGAACCTTTGTAAGCACCGTAGTCATTTCCCGGATTAGTTGGTGCAAGTGTGGGCATTTCATAACCTGGAATATTGCACACTTCTACTTCATTCATATATTGTCCACCAATTTTTACGCTTCCTTTTTTTCCTATAATGGTCATGGAACTTTCCAGATTTTTATCGGCAACAGCAGTCGAGTAATTAATACATCCCATACCTCCATTAATAAAGTCAAAACTCACAAAGCCTGAATCTTCAAAATCTGTTGAATCTTTGTGTGTAAAATCAGCAAATTTTCCTTGAATATTATCAATGTCGCCAAATAACCAATACATAATATCAATGAAATGAGAAAATTGAGTAAATAAGGTTCCGCCATCTAAGTCTTGCTTCCCTTTCCAGCCGTCGGCTTTGTAGTAGCGTTCATCACGATTCCAATAACAATTGAGTTGTACCATGAAAATTTCTCCTAAAATTCCATCTTCAATAACCTGTTTAATCCATTCACTGGGTGGAGAATAGCGATTTTGCATCACACAAAAAACATGTTTTGATTGTTGCAATGATTTAAAAATCACCTTCTCACATTGATCTTTGGTTAAGCCCATTGGTTTTTCAACCACAATATGTTTTTTTGCTTCTAATGATTTCAGTGCTTGATTTGCATGAAAGCCGTTTGGTGTACAGATATTAACCACGTCAAAATCTAAACCCGAACTCAATAAATCTTCTATTGAATTAAAAAATGGAACTCCAAATGCTGTTGCATCGCAAGATTCTGCACTCCTAACATCTACCATTGCAACCAACTCAGCTTCAGCATCTCTGCGAATCATTTCAGCATGACGCTTTCCAATATGTCCTGAGCCAACTACGGCAAATCTAACTTTTTGATTTTCTGAAATCATAGTCAATGTTTAATTTTCAAAAATAGGGGTCAAAATTACAAAATTTACAGCTTTGTAACACGATTTTCGTGTAAATGATATTTTGCTTTACTTTCAGGACAAATTGCATCTCCGTTTGTGTCAAAAACAAGGCGATGTCCGTACTCACTCATCCAACCAATTTGTCTTGCTGGATTTCCAACAACCAAGGCAAATGCTGGCACTTCTTTTGTTACCACCGAACCCGCTCCAATAAAAGCATATTCCCCAATATCATTTCCACATACAATGGTTGCATTTGCGCCAATAGATGCTCCTTTCTTTACAATTGTTTTGGAATATTGGTCACGTCTATTTACAGCAGATCGAGGATTCATCACATTTGTAAAAACCATTGATGGACCCAAAAAGACATCGTCTTCACAAATTACTCCTGTATAAATAGATACATTATTTTGTACTTTTACATTGTTCCCCAATATCACATCCGGAGAAATAACAACATTTTGTCCTATGTTACACTTGTTTCCTAGCTTGCAATGAGGCATAATGTGAGAAAAATGCCAAATCTTTGTTCCATCACCAATTTCGCAACCTTCATCAACAACGGCAGTTTCGTGGGCAAAATAATTTTTCATAGCTTATCGAATAATAAATTTATCAAAATCAGTGTGGTCAGTAGCTTTTAATTCTTCTTGTGAAAGCTCTTTAAAATAGGCGTATGTCATTTTCAGTCCTTCATTTCTGTTAATTTTCGGCTCCCAATTAAGTATTTTTTTTGCTTTTGAAATATCAGGCTGTCTTTGTTTAGGGTCGTCTATTGGTAATTCTTTATACACAATCTTTTGAGTTGTTGCTGTTAATCCAATGATTTCTTCTGCAAAATCTTTAATAGAAATTTCGTCTGGATTTCCGATATTCACAGGACTTGAGCAATTGCTGTTTAACAATCTTACAATGCCTTCAACCAAGTCATCAACATAGCAAAAAGACCGGGTTTGAGAACCATCACCAAAAATGGTTAAATCTTCTCCTCTCAATGCTTGACCAATAAAAGCGGGCAATACGCGTCCATCATTTAAACGCATTCGCGGTCCGTATGTATTAAAAATTCGTACAATCCGTGTTTCCACATTGTGAAATGTGTGATAAGCCATCGTTATTGCTTCTTGAAAACGCTTTGCCTCATCATAAACTCCTCGTGGGCCAACAGGATTTACATTTCCCCAGTATTCTTCTGTTTGTGGATGAACCAACGGATCTCCATAAACTTCTGATGTACTTGCTATTAAAATCCGGGCATTTTTTGCTTTAGCCAATCCTAAACAGTTATGTATTCCCAATGAACCTACTTTCAGTGTTTGAATGGGTATTTTCAAATAATCTATTGGGCTGGCAGGAGAAGCAAAATGAAGAATATAATCTAATTTACCTGGGACATGAATAAACTTAGTAACATCGTGGTTGTAGAATTCAAAATTTTCTAATTGAAACAAATGACTAATGTTTTTCAGTCTCCCAGTAATCAAATTGTCCATTCCTATAACATGGAAATTATCCTTCACAAATCGATCACATAAGTGAGACCCTAAAAAGCCTGCTGCCCCAGTAATTAATATGCGTTTTCTTAAGTTTTCCATTTACTTTTCTAATGTTTGTCTTCCAATAGACGAGTAATAGAAACCTCTTTCATTCATTTCTGAAATATCAAAAAGATTCCTGCCATCAAAAATCACTGCATCCTTCATCAAACTTTTCATACGGGTAAAATCTGGATTTCTAAAAATGCCCCATTCTGTGCAAATCAATAATGCGTCAGCGTTTTCTATAGCTTGGTACTCGTCTGCTGCATATTCAATTGACTCTCCCAAAATGACTTTTGTATTTTCTATTGCTTCAGGGTCGTAAGCTATTACTTTTGCGCCCTCTTCAACTAATGCTTTGATCATGTATATTGATGAAGCTTCCCGAACATCATCGGTATCTGGTTTAAATGCTAAGCCCCAAACTGCAATTCTTTTACTCGATAAATCTCCTCTAAAGAAATTTTTTATCCGAGGCAATAAAATCACTTTTTGTTGTTCATTCACCTGCATCACAGATTTCAAAATCTCAAAGGAAAAATTATTCTCGTTTCCTGAATTTATCAGCGCCTTAACATCTTTTGGAAAGCAAGAACCTCCATACCCTATGCCTGGGAATAAAAAGCGTTTCCCAATTCGGTCATCTGACCCAATACCAATTCTAACTGCGTCAATATCAGCCCCTACTATTTCACAGAAATTTGCAATTTCATTCATGAAGGTAATTTTTGTAGCAAGAAAAGAATTAGCCGCATATTTTGTTAACTCTGCAGATTTCTCATCCATGAAATAAATTGGATTTCCTTGGCGCACAAAAGGTTTGTACAATTGTTCCATTGTCAACCTCGCTTTAGCAGAATTAGACCCAATTACCACCCGGTCTGGTTTCATAAAATCTGCAATTGCAAATCCTTCTCTCAAAAATTCCGGATTCGAAACGACATCAAATTCACAATTTGTGTGTTTAGCAATTACCGCTTTCACTTTGTCAGCAGTGCCAACTGGAACGGTGCTTTTATTTACAATTATTTTATATGAATGTATTAGTTTACCAATTTGTTCTGCAACAGCCAACACATAGCTTAAATCCGCCTCGCCGTTTTCACCCGATGGAGTTGGCAATGCTAAGAAAATAAGCTCTGCTTCTTTGATACCATATTCTAAGCTAGTTGTAAACGAGAGTCTGTTTGCTTTTATGTTTCTTTCAAACAAAACATCTAAGGTAGGTTCATAAATATGAATTTTTCCTTCATTTAGTTGTTTAACTTTAATGGTATCTACATCTACACAAACAACTTGATTTCCTGTTTCAGCGAAGCAAGTACCTGTTACAAGTCCAACGTATCCAGTGCCTATTACAGCAATTTGTTTCATCAAAATTAAGCGTTTACAAATGTTAATATTGCTGAGCAAATATACTCCAACTGCTCATTTTCCATCTCTGTGTGAATAGGAAAAGAGATAACTCGTTTTGTTAAATCATCTGTTACAGGCAAATTCAATGCTCCCAACTGAAACGAAGCAAACATGCCTTGCTTGTGAGCAGGAACAGGGTAATAAATCATTGATGGGATATCTTTTTCTGCTAAAAATGCTTGTAGTTTATCTCTGTCCACACCATCTGCAAGTTTTACTGTATATTGATGAAAAACATGCTTCGATTTGCCATCACGGTAAGGAACTGTAATTTTATCTGATGCGCCTAAAACTTTATCGTAATAATCAGCTACTTGGATTCTGGAATCGATGTAACGATTCAAATGAGGCAATTTTACATTTAGTATTGCAGCTTGTATTGCATCTAAGCGTGAATTACAGCCAACAACATCATGATAATAGCGTACTCGTTGACCATGATTTGCAATCATACGAATGCTTTCAGCCAACTTATCGTCGTTTGTGAAAATTGCTCCTCCATCTCCATAACAACCAAGGTTTTTTGACGGAAAAAAACTTGTGCATCCGATGGTACCAATGGTTCCTAACTTTTTTTGACTGCTGTCAGCAAACAAGTAGTCTGAACCAATAGCTTGAGCGGTGTCTTCAACAACAAACAACTGGTGTTTATTTGCCAACTTCATCAACGGTTCCATATCTGCGCCTTGTCCGTACAAATGAACCGGAACAATTGCTTTAGTATTCGGAGTGATTGCTTGTTCAATCAAGTCAATATTAATGCAAAACGTTTTAGGATCGACATCTACAAACACAGGTTTTAAACCCAGTAGAGCGATTACTTCGGTTGTTGCTATGTACGTGTAAGAAGGAGTAATCACCTCATCACCAGGTTTTAACCCTAAAGCCATCAAAGCAATTTGCAAAGCATCTGTGCCGTTAGCGCAAGGGATAACGTGTTTTACATTCAAATACTCCTCTAGAGAAGTTTGAAAACTCTTTACTACAGGTCCGCCAATAAAAGTAGTTGTGTCTAACACTTCTTGTATAGCAGCATTAATTTCAGACTTAATTTCTTGGTATTGCGTACCAAGATCAACCATTTGTATTTTTTTCACTCGAGTTGTTTTAAAATAAATAATACTCTGATTCAGATGTACAAATGTAACTAAGAGAAAGGAAAAATCCTTTGATATTTTTAAGAAAGAGAAAAAAGATTTTTATGAAGTTATTTGGAGCAATTAGAATTGTGCAATTGCATTGAAAACCATTTCCATTTGTGAAACAGCATATTCAGAAGAGCTATTGAAATTGTTAATGATTAAAGCAAAACTAACTTGTTTCCCGCTTTTTGTATTGATATAGCCTGCATATGATTTAATCCGCTTCATAGTACCGCTTTTTGCATGCATTCTACCATCTGCTGCTTGATTTTTACAGATAGATGAGAGTGTACCGCTTTGTCCTGCAACAGGCAATGTTTCGTAGAATGATTGAAATGATTTGGACTTTGACATAAAATTAAGCATGTTACAGAAATGCGAAGCTGAAATAGCATTGTTTCTTGAAAGACCTGAGCCATCAGAAATATACAATCCAGTAGTGTTAATTTTTCCTGACCAATAGTTCATCAAACGCGCAATGCTGTTATCAATACTCCCATTCCCGGAAGTACCATACCCAATCCAACAAAGAATTTCTTCTGCAAATAAGTTTACAGATTTCATATTTGTCCACCATCCAATGGAACTCAATGGTTTTCCAAAATGTGTATAAAAAAGCTTCATGACGGCATAACGAGATGATGCTGATTGTTGCGGCATATTTCTATACCCTTTCGCCTCTTTTTCAATGCTAATTCCTTTTGAAATTAAGATTCGAGTAAACTCAGTAGCAAATGTGAGCTCAGGATCCGGTAAACTACCTTTTACAGTAAAATTACCCAGTTTTGATCCTAAAGTACCCGTTCCAAATCTATCCAATGAATACGGCGCACCATATATATAACAATTATCTCCAGAACCTCCTGTAAGCACATAATTATTAAAATTCAAATTCTTAACGTTAGGAAAAGTACCCAAAAAAGTTGTTTTCGTCCCATTTTTAGTAGCTACTTGAAATTTATAACGAAGCATATTGTCGAAAATTGGCAACCCAGACGCTCCTGCTCCATAATAGTTTCCCATATCTCCCCAATTCCAACCATCAGGCACACCTTCATAGCCAAATTCTGATGCATCGGCAATAACAGACCCTGTTATTTTTTTTATGCCTAATTTAATTAGTGAATCTGTCCATTTTTCTAAGAAAGACGTTTCCAGACCATTGCCATTGTAATACCTACTTCCTAAAGAAACATCTCCGCCACCACGTATCCAAAGATTTCCATACAAGGTGCCGTCTGACCCAAGCTGTCCATCGAGATAAATCCTGGTTTCTGGTGAATAATCTTTACCCAATAGTTGAAAAGCTGTAGCTGTAGAAAACAATTTTGTAGTAGAAGCTGGAGAAAGAGAAAGTGTAGGATTTTTTGATGCTAAAATTTCTCCTGTAGCACAATCAGTGACTAAAAAACTAATGGAAGCATTTGCAAAATAAGGATTCGAAGAAAAATTATCTGCTGCAACTTGAATTTGATTTTGAGAATAACATTCAAAGCCAGATACAAGGTAAAAAATTCCTACAAGCCAAAGTTTCATTGTGTTTAGTCGCATGCTCATGTTCAAATTTCTATATAATTTATTCATCAAAAGTTTTGCCACAAAAAACTTTTAAACAACTCAATACTTAACAAAGTAGAACTTCGTGAAAAATTGAAGCTAGTTAAGTTAAACTCTAGTTCAATTAGTTTTACAATAAAAATTCACGTTTCTTGCATGAGTCAAAAAAACAGACGTTAATTTTGATAATTTTGTGGTGCTAAAACAATTAACAAGCTAATAAATGCCAAAAGTGTTGCGTATTATAAACCGTTTTAATATTGGTGGTCCAACATACAATGCAACCTTTTTAACCAAATATTTAAGCGAATCTTTTGAAACTAAGTTAGTAGGTGGCTTGCCGGAAAAGGATGAAGCCGACTCTTTGTACATTTTAAAGGAGTATGGTGTTGATCCGGTACTTATACCAGAAATGAAGCGCACTCCGAGTTTTTCATCGGATAAAAAAGCATACAAAAAATTGAAAGAAATCATTGAGGAATACCAACCTGACATTGTGCATACTCATTCAGCTAAAGCAGGTGCTTTGGGAAGAAGAGCAGCTAAAGCATGTGGTGTCCCTATCATTGTTCATACTTTTCACGGTCACGTTTTTCATTCGTATTTCGGGAATTTTCAATCAAAAATTTTTCAATTTCTTGAACGTAGACTTGCTCGAATTTCAACAGGAATAATCGCCATTAGTCCTCTGCAAAAAGAAGAACTTGCACATACGTACCATATTTGTTCTGCAGAAAAGATAAAGGTAATACCCTTGGGTATTGATTTATCAAAATTTGAAATTAACAAAGAGCAGAATCGTGCAAGTACTCGTTCAAAATACAATCTTGAAGACAAAGTTGCTGTTGCAATTATTGGTCGCTTAGCTCCTATAAAAAACCATTCTTTATTTCTTAATGTGATTGAGAGCCTTTGCGAAAGAGGAATTTTTGCCAACTATTTTATTGTAGGTGATGGTCAAGAAAAAAATGCGATTTTTGCACGTGCAGAACAACTAAAAGAGCGTTACAACGTCTCTATCGAGATGACGGGTTGGGTAAAAAATATTGGAGAATTCAATGCTGGAATGGATGTTATTTGTTTAACCTCTGACAATGAGGGAACTCCTGTAAGTTTAATTGAAGCACAGGCAAATAATTTACCCGTTGTAACAACCGATGTTGGTGGAGTGCGAGATATCGTACAAGATGGTGAGACAGGCTTTATTGTGCCTCCAAAAAATGTGAACCAGTTCGCCGAAAAACTCGGTTTTTTAATCGAAAACCAAGAAATTCGACAAAAAATGTCACAAAATGGTTGGAATTACGTAAAAGAAAAATTCCATTACACTACTTTAGTGAAAAATATGGAAGAGTATTATTTAGAATTGATTGAAAAAGTAAAGAGAAAGTGAGTAAATACATCTTGTTTATTGGTAGTTTTTTAATGTTATTCAGCATGCAGTCTTGCGGAATAAATAGCAATTTAATGTTTAAAACACCAAAAGGAGCAAAACAAATTTCTGATAGTATACCACTTACACCAATATCCGAATACCAACTATCACGCGACGATAAATTTTCTTTTATGCTATACACCAATGAAGGTGAACGAATAGTAAATGAAATGGCAGGTATGAACAAAGACGCCATTGCAAAGCAAGAAATTGAATACTTAGTACGACCAGACGGAACTGCTGATTTGCCAATTATTGGCAGTACAAAAATTGCCGGGCTAACTGTAAAACAATGCGAAGATACTTTAGCAGCGTTATTTGAAAAGAAAAATGGGTACAACAAACCTTTTGTTCAGGTAAAACTTACCAATCAACGTTGTATTGTTTTTCCTGGAAATGGAAGTAACGCAAAAGTAATTCTACTGCAAAACAACAATACTACCTTAATGGAAGCCATTGCTTTGGCTGGAGGAATTGCTGAACGCGGGAAAGCAAGTAAAGTGAAAATAATGCGTGTAGTGAACAACGAACGAGTGGTTTACAACATCGATTTGTCTGTGCTTGAAGGACTAAAATATGCCGATATGATTATTCAAGCCAATGACTATGTATATATTGAGCCGAAAGAGCAAGTTACTCAAGAAAGTTTAAAAATTATTGCACCTGTGGTTTCATTGATCAGTAGTGCGCTTATCATCGTTTCTGTGATCTCAACAATAAAATAACGTGAACAACAATACATCTACTTTTTTCATAAATAAAGACTATAATCCGCTTATAGTTTCTGTTGTGTTGAAACGCTATTGGTGGGTTGTACTATCTTTTATTGTTGTAGCATTAACTATAGCTTTCTTTTATTTACGATATACAAAGCCTGTTTACGAAAGCAGTATGCTTATTCAACTTGCCGAAAAAGATCAAGGCAAAGAAATTATGCAAATTGAAAACAGTACATTGAAAAAGGATAATATTTCCGGAGATGTAGAATTGTTGCGTTCTCAATTGCTATTTGAAATAGCTATTTCAAAAATGAACATGAATGTTTCCTACTTCTCTAAGGGAAATGTGCTGACAGAAGAAAAGTACCATCAAAACACATACAATGTGATTCCGTATGAATTGAATGATAGTAGTTTGTGTAATGTTCCTATTTGGGTAAGCACAAAAGGAAAAGCAATTACGTTGAAGTATCAAGTAGATGGCAATGACTTTTCAAACACCGTGGAACCCAATAAAAAAATGACCAATAAGCATTTTTCATTAATGATTAGTGTAGTAGATTGGGATAACTTTAATCGAGATTTAGAATCAAATTCCTTGTATTTTACTTTCAATAATATTGCGCTTTTAGGAGAAAGATTGATTGGAGGCTTAGAAGTTACCCCTGTAAATGAAGATGCAAAAACTATTGAGTTAAAATATTCCGGCAACAACTCCTTACTTTGTCATGACATTATAAACTCTGTGGCAATTACTTTTTTCAATTACAACGAAGAGCTAAAGCAGCGAGGCAATGATAACATATTAAAATTTATTCAAATTCAGTTGGATTCTATCACAAACGAATTGAATGAATCAAAAGACAGCCTAACTCGCTTTCAAAAAAATGAACGTATCTCTGACCCTGAATTAGCAAACACCAATTTGCTTTCAAACATCGATAAATATCATGCAGAGTTGTTTGACCTTCAAGACGAGCTTAGCACACTTAATCTAGTGAAAAATAGATTGAAATCTGAACCAAACAGGCTTGAAATATACCGATTGATTCCTGAAATGATGGGCAAAAGTTTTGAAGCATCAATGGTAAATCAAATTACCGACTTGAACACTTTGCTAGAGCGCAAGGAAGAATTATTAACCAGTGTCAATGAAAACAACAATGAGTTGAGAAATTTGAATCAGCGCATCCAAGTTAAAATTCAATCCATTCGCAGAAGTGTAGAAGTGATACACGAACGCATACAAATAGAGGTAAATTCTATCCAACAAAAAATAGGAACAATGGAAGGTGAAGCGCTGGCTTTGCCTGAAAAGAAAATGGAATACAACCGTTTGAAATCTTTGCAAGAATTGAATAAAAAATATTACGATTTACTTGCTGAGAAAAAGGTGCTTTATGCTATTTCCAAGGCAGGATTTACGTCAACCAATCGAATATTAAACCAAGCATCTTTCAACAGCGAATCTGTTAGTCCAAACAGGAAGTTGGTATATGGCGTATTTATTTTTGTTGGTTTTGTATTTGGGTTCACATATCTGTTTATCAAATACATTAGTTTCAATGAAGTGAACACTGCTGACGATTTAAAAAGTCTGTTACCTAGTTCAACTTCAATCATTGGGAGTGTACCACAACTAAAAGAAAATTATGAATACAGCCAATTGATGGTTCACAAAAATCCAAAATCGTCACTATCTGAGGCAATGCGCAATATTCGTACAAATTTGAGTTTTGTGAACCCAAATGCAAAAGTGATTGCCATCTCTTCGTCTATTTCTGGAGAAGGGAAAACATTTATTGCACTGAACTTAGCTGGAATCATCGCGCTTTCTGGAAAGAAGATTATCATATTGGACCTTGACTTACGTAAACCAAAAATACATTTAGGATTAGGAGTTTCGAATGAAAAAGGGATGAGTAGTCTCATTGTGAAGCAAGCAAGTTTAGATGAGTGTATCCGCAAAACAGAAATTCCTTCTTTTGATTTCATTTCTGCTGGGCCAATTCCTCCAAATCCTTCTGAATTAATCTTAAGCGATTCCTTTCAAAATATATTATCTGAATTAAAAACGCGTTATGATATCGTAATTATTGATAACCCACCAATTGGAATTGTAACAGACGGAGTAAAAATACTGGCTCAAGCAGATATCCCTATTTACATCTTTAAAGCACAGTATTCAAAACGTATTTTCGCAAATCGAATACAGGAATTATTTGAAATGAATCAAATGAAAAATATCAATGTCATTCTAAATGGAGTGAAATCTACTAGAAGTAAATATGGTTACGGCTATGGGTATGGATATGGATATGGCTATGGATATTACGAAGATGATTCCGATAAAAATAAAAGTTAGATGAAGTTTTTGAGAACCGAAATTCCTGATGTTATCTTAATCCAACCAAAAGTATTTGGAGATGAAAGAGGGTATTTTTTTGAATCATTTCAGCAAGAAAAGTTCAATGATTTTGTAGGAAAAGAGACCCGATTTGTTCAAGACAATGAATCTAAATCCTCAAAAAATGTGCTTCGAGGATTGCACTTTCAGGCTCCGCCGTTTGCACAAGGTAAACTTGTTCGCGTCATTAAAGGCGCTGTTTTGGATGTTGCTATAGATATTCGCCAAAACTCACCCACATACGGAAAACATGTTGCAGTAACACTTAGTGAAGAAAATAAAAATCAACTTTTTATTCCAGAAGGTTTTGCTCACGGTTTTTTAACCTTAGAAGACAATACCATTTTTCAATACAAATGCACAAATTATTATGCCCCACAAAGTGAGCAAAGCATCCTATGGAATGATTTTACGTTAAATATATACTGGGGAATTGAAAATCCTTTGTTATCTCAAAAAGACATTGATGGGGTGGCATTCGAAGATTTTAGCTCTCCATTTATTTAGTTAAAACATCTATGTACCAAGATTTCTTTTACCTCTTCGCTTTTCTTTTGCTCGGAACGGTTATTTCATTGCTAACCAATGGCTTACTTTTGAAGTATTCACGAAATTTAGGGATAAGAAATAAAAATGATATTACAGTTCGCTGGTCAAATGAATCAAAACCTTCTTTGGGCGGTGTTAGTTTGTTTACTGCCTTCTTTTTTGGGATTGTCGTATTTTCAATTCTCTTTGATCAAGAAAACAACTTTCAAAATAAACAATTTGTAGGCTTAATATCAGCTGCTACCTTGGCTTTTGTGATGGGACTTTCCGATGACGCCTTCAACACAAAACCTATACTTAAACTTCTTGTGCAAATTGGCTGTGGATTGATCTTGTACTATACTGGTACTTCTATTCATCTTAGCGGAAATGAAATTTTCGATTTTTCACTGTCTATACTTTGGGTAGTTGGAATTATGAATTCATTAAACATGCTGGATAACATGGATGGAATTACAGGTGTTACTACACTTTTTATTTTGATTGCTTGTTTTATTTCATCGTTCATATTGTCTGATTTTCAATTGACCATTTGGACATTAACCTTGTTGGTACAAATCGGTGCTCTGATTGGTTTTTTAAGGTACAACATTCATCCATCAAAGTTGTTTATGGGCGATTCAGGGAGTCAATTTTTAGGTCTGTTTGCAGCTTTCTTTGCCATGCATGATTTATGGAACATCGGAGTAAATACACGCTTAAATGTTTTTACTGGTGGAATCGTTGTGCTTATTGCATTTACACCAGCAATTGTTGATACGCTAACAGTTGTTATCAACCGATTGAAAAAAGGTCAATCTCCAATGGTTGGTGGCAAAGACCACACAACGCATCACTTGGTTTACAAAGGATTTAATGACAAACAAGTTTGGTATATTTTTACAGCAATTGGTTTTTTTGCAGCATTGTTCACGCTTGTTTCAATTTACTTCGTGAAAAAAGGAAACCCATGGATTCCATTAGCCTTATCGAGCTACTTTTTACTTGTGTTTATATTTTTATATCGAAACACCTTGAAACACAAGAAGTAGATTGTTAAATTTGTACATTCATAAGTAGCATGTACAGATTTTTTTTCATCCTTATTTCTTTATTTTTTTTCACTTCTTGTAATCAAGTAAATACCTCACAAGCTGGTGAAAAAAGAGCAAAAACTCAAATTATTCAACAAGCAATTATCTTTCCTTCTCTTCCTGAAGAGATGACCTTTGCTGGAGAAAAAATTTCACTTGAAGATGAAGATTTACGTGAGCGTTTGGACAGAGAAGTGTTGATGACTGCTTATTATCAAAGTGCTTGGGTTGGCGCACTTAAGCGGGCTCATCGCTATTTCCCAATGATCGAGCGAATCTTAAAAGAAGAAAATATACCGAACGACTTTAAATACTTAGCAATTATTGAAAGTAATTTGCAACAAGCTGTTTCTCCTGTTGGTGCACAAGGCTTCTGGCAATTTATGCCCGCTACAGCCAAAATGTATCACCTTGAAATGTCTAACGAAGTGGACGAACGCTTACATATTGAAAAAAGCACACGTGCAGCTTGTAAATTTTTGAAAGACATGCAAAGTTCGCTAAACGATTGGATATTGACAACTGCAGCATACAACAGAGGAATTGGTGGTGTGCAAAACGATATGGAATGGCAAAAATCAGCATCGTATTTTGATACCTATCAAAACAGTGAAACTGCTCGTTATGTATTTCGAGTGTTAGCTACAAAATTAATTTATGAAAACCCGGAAGATTATGGCTATTACCCAAACAAAATGGAATTGTATGAGCCTATTCATGTGAAACGATTTGTAGTAGAAGAAAGCATACCAAATTTATCAGATTGGGCAATAGACCAAGGCTACAACATCAAAATATTACGCAAACTCAATCCTTGGCTCTTAACACTTAAACTAACTGTAAAAAAAGGAAGAAAATATACCATTTTGCTGCCAACAGAGTCAGAAAACTTAAAGTTATACAACGCATACAACTAACAAATGAGCAAAAAAGTTGAATCTCAAAAAATTCAAATTTACGGTGCTAGAGAGCATAATTTGAAAAATTTTGATTTAGAAATACCTAGAAATAAATTGGTTGTATTTACCGGGTTAAGTGGTAGCGGAAAGTCTTCTCTGGCTTTTGATACTATTTTTGCTGAAGGTCAGCGTAGATATATTGAAACACTTTCTTCTTATGTGCGCCATTTTATTGGCAATATGGATAGAGCGGATGTAGATAAAATTGATGGTTTGAGCCCCGTTATTTCTATTGAACAAAAAACTGTATCCAGAAGTCCACGATCAACTGTAGGTACTATTACCGAGATTTATGACTTTCTAAGGTTGTTGTTTGCACGTGTTGGAACCGCATATTCTTATGAGACAGGTGAAGCCATGGTCAAATATTCCGATGACCAAATTGTTGACCTTATCTTAAGCTCCTACGAAAATCGAAAAATTTCAATACTAGCTCCTAAAATAAAAGGAAGAAAAGGGCATTACCGCGAATTGTTTGAACAAATTCAAAAACTTGGTTATTCGAAGGTTCGAGTTGATGGAGAAATCATAGAGATTGAAAAAGGAATGCGCTTGGATCGCTATAAAATACATGATATTGAAATTGTTATTGACCGCATTTTAGTAAAAGATGAAGATCGAAAGCGAATATACGATGCCATTTCTACAGCCATGAAATTGGGAAACAAAAGTACAATTGTACATGACTTTGACACGAATCAAATACGCCATTTTTCACGACTTTTAATGTGTCCAACTACTGGTATCTCGTACCCTGAACCAGAACCAAATTTATTCTCTTTCAACTCGCCGTATGGCGCCTGTGCTACTTGTGTTGGTTTAGGAGAAATATCGGAAATTGATCCATCTAAGGTTATTCCAGATCCCAAATTAAGCATTCGAAAAGGTGGTTTAGCTCCATTGGGTGAATACAAACGCAATTGGTTTTTCGAGAAACTCGATTTCTTTTTGCAGCAAGAAGGATACACATTAAACACTCCTCTTTCAGAGTTGGATGAAAACACGTTGCATGTTATCCTTCATGGAAACGAGGGTTTGGAGACAAATGCGAAAGATACACCATTCGAGTTTGAAGGATTAGCAACATTTATGACTCGTCATTCAGAAGACAGTAGCCCTGCTATTCAACGATGGGCACAAAGTTTTTTAAACAAAGTAACTTGTCCTGAGTGCAAAGGTCAACGATTAAAAAAAGAAGCACTTCATTTCAAAATAAATCAAAAAACAATTGGTGAAATCGCAAACATGGATATTCATGATTTGGATACTTGGTTGGCAACCATTGAAGTAAGTTTGAATAAGGACCAAGTTATCATTGGAACAGAAATATTAAAAGAAATTCGATCTAGGGTGCGGTTTATTTTAGATGTTGGGCTTGAGTATTTAACGCTTCATCGATCTGCTAGAAGCTTATCAGGTGGAGAAGCGCAGCGTATTCGCCTAGCTACACAAATTGGTTCTGAACTGATGAACGTGCTGTATATTCTGGATGAACCAAGCATCGGATTGCATCAACGAGATAATGTGCGTTTAATCAATTCTTTGAAAAAATTACGTGATACAGGAAATTCTGTAATTGTGGTAGAACATGACAGAGAAATGATAGAAGCTGCTGATTTTATTGTAGATATCGGTCCGGGTGCAGGCATTTTTGGCGGACAAATTGTAAACGCAGCTCCTTTCGAGAAATTGCTCTCAAAAGATTCGATTACTACACGCTATCTGAAAGGAGAAATGAGTATTGAGTTACCCAAAAAACGCAGAAAAGGTAACGGCAATAAATTGACACTAACAGGAGCAAGTGGCAACAATTTAAAAAATGTAACACTTCAAATCCCTTTGGGAACTTTCACTTGCGTTACAGGAGTATCTGGTAGTGGTAAATCAACTTTAATCAATCAAACACTCTACCCTATTTTGAATGCGCACATATACAATGGAGTAAAAAAACCAATGCCCTATAAAAAAATTGAAGGGCTGGAACACCTCGACAAAGTTATTGAAATAGACCAAAGTCCAATTGGCAGAACGCCACGAAGCAATCCTGCTACATATACCAATGTTTTTACAGAGATTCGAAGTCTATTCAGTATGCTTCCTGAATCTCAAATCAGAGGCTACAAACCCGGAAGATTTTCTTTCAACGTAGCAGGCGGAAGGTGTGAAACGTGTGGAGGCGGCGGCATGAAACTGGTAGAAATGAACTTTTTGCCCGATGTATATATTGAATGTGAAACATGTCAAGGAAAGCGCTACAACAGAGAAACGTTGGAAGTGCGTTACAAAGGCAAAACGATTAGTGACGTGTTAAACATGTCTATTGAAGAAGCCGTTGTCTTTTTTGAGAATGTACCTAAGATTCACAGGGTTTTACAAACACTATTTTCTGTAGGATTGGGATACATCACACTTGGACAATCTTCAACAACATTAAGTGGTGGAGAGGCGCAACGCATAAAATTGGCAGGTGAATTGACCAAAAGAGGAACAGGTAAAACCATTTACATTTTAGATGAACCGAGCACAGGTTTACATTTTGAAGACATCAGGTTACTTATTGGTGTATTGCAACGTTTGGTAGATGAAGGAAACACTGTATTGGTAATAGAACACAATTTAGACATCATTAAAGTGGCAGATTACATTGTAGATATTGGTCCGGAGGGTGGACGAGCCGGTGGAAACATTGTGTGTGTTGGAACACCGGAAGAGCTTATTAAAAAACATACCAAAAAATCGTATACAGCTGCCTTTTTGAAATTGGAGGTAGAGCATGAAGCAAAGCTAAGAATCAATATAAAAAACAAGTAATGCGCTACAAAAAGCAAATTTTTCAGTCCAAATCTGAGTCAAAGTCAAAATAGTAGTTAAAATATAGATTTTTCAAAATATTGACCAGATATTTAACCCTGTAAATACGAATACAATAATGCACCAAAGCAAATAAACAAACTGCCAAAATCCACTTTTTGTCTTTGTGCATTGAAAAATGTAAAAGCACAATGAAATAATCCCTGATAGAATAATAACACTTGCACTTGGATTAAAACCAAACCAAAATATTTTTGAATACTGTTCAACTTTAGATATTTGAGAAGAATTCGGATATAGATTAAAAATATATACCCAAGTTAATACAGAATACACTGGAACACATCCAAGAATAAAACTGAAAAAATACAATATTTTAGTTTTCATAATAGTTCAATTATTGAGAGATTGGTTTACAGCCAGATAAACAATGCCATTTATCACATTTTAAACATGCTACATCGTGAACAAAACACGCAATTCTCCACAATATACAACATCCGCTGTAATTTCCACAACAGCCCAAATCTGTTCCTAAGCCAAAAGGACACCAAATGGCAGAAGGGTCAAAATTTTCGATGAAATCGTTAAATTCTTTCAATTCATCAATTTTACAATCACATCAAGCTAAATAAATGTAAATAAAAAATAAATGCATTTAGAATTAACAGGATAAGTGAAAGAATAAAATAAATCTTTTTAGCAACAAAATAACCAGTTATTGCAAGAACAAATGCTCCAAATAACAATTCTAAAAGGGTTAATATTCCGACCGATGCAAGAAAGTTAGGAAAAACAGCTAAATATTTTGTCACTGATTGTTCAATTCCTAGATTATCATCTGCTACATAATACCACCAAAACAAATCAGCGAGTAATATTAGTGTTATTAATACTGAAGTAATAAATAATGTTTTTTTCATGATAAAATTATTGAGTAACTGGTACGCATCCTTTTAGACAGTAATTAGCTGGTTTACATTTCAAGCATTGGACATCGTGAACAAAGCAGTGAATTGACCACAATATACAACATCCGCTGTAATTTCCGCAACAGCCCAAATCAGAACCTAAGCCAAAAGGACACCAAATTGCAGAAGGATCAAAATTTTCGATGAAATCGTTAAATTCTTTCAATGCAGTGTTATTATTACAACTAACCATATAAATGTAAACAAAAAATAAATGCATTTAGAATTAACATAATAAGTGATGGAATAAAATAGATTTTTTTTGCGATGAAGTATCCAAAGATTGAAAGCACCAATGCCCCTAAAAACAGTTCTAATAAAGTTAAAGTCCCGACACTTGAAAGAAAGAAGGGGAAAATTGATAAATATTTTATTTTTGATTGTTCAAAATTGTTAACTGTTTCAAAAACATAAATCCACCATATTAAATCCGAAATTAAAAGGAATGTTATTGCTATTGAAATAATAAATATTATTTTTTTCATACTAATATTTATTGAGTTAGAGGTACGCAATATGTTGTACAATGCCATTTATCACATTTTAAACATGCTACATCGTGAAAAAAACACACTATTCTCCACAATATACAACATCCGCTATAATTTCCGCAACAGCCCAAATCTGTTCCTAAGCCAAAAGGGCACCAAATAGCAGAAGGGTCAAAATTTTCGATGAAATCGTTAAATTCTTTCAATGTGTTGGTTTTAGTAATTCCATTGTACATCTTTTCAAAAGACAATAAAGTTACTGAATCCTTATTTGAATCTAAGAAATTTTTCAGCTCAGCAAACAAGGAGTCAGAATATTTGCTCTTAAACTCTATTTTGTTTTCCTCTAAGTTCAACAACATTTCTTGGATGTTAAAATTGAAATCTTCTTGACAAATAAATGGCGAATTCTCTGCAAAATAATAAGGTATTGGTGAGCAATTGCATGTATCACTATTCTGAGAAATTGCCCTATTTACTGTTTTCAATATTGCTAAATGATAATAGTTGTTTGCAATCAAATCAATATTTTCAAAAGGGGCTTGACTGTTTTTTAATTGCTCAATAAATTTCTCAAATAAGCTTTCTTCATTTAACATCAATGCTGTACTGTCTTGAATTAAAATATTTTGAGACGCTGAAAGAATTGCATCTTTTGAATGAATTTTATAATATTCTTCATTTCTCTTTTCTACGAAATTGCTTTCAAAAACTTTTTGATTTAATCCATTATGCTTGTAAATTGTAATGGAAGAAGTTATTGAATTGTTATGGTTGACATAAGCACTGAAATAAAGTTTCTCATTTTCAAATGAATATTCAACAATCAACTTATTGTTAGTATTTGTTATGATACATAAACCTGAATCGCATCCATTATTCTGAGTAATACAGTTAATCGGTGCGTATGCTGTTGCGACTTGATTTAGTTTATGTACCTCTACCAATTGGCTGTTTTGTATAAATACAAGCTCAACACTTTCTTGGGGAATGAATACCCCAACAGAATGTGGTACAGATTTTCTTAGACAGCCTGATGTCTCATCAATAATTGCAGTTATTTCATCTACTCCATAAGAAAATGATCCGATTACCTTACCAGTATGAATTGAATCCGAATTTTGAGATAAAGTATGAAAAATAATTGAGATGCAACAAGTTACCAATAGTAGTATGTGTTTCATAATGATTTTATTTTCAGCTAAGTAAAAAAAATCAACTCTTGCAAATAATTAACGAAAAAAAGATTCAAAAAACACAAAAATAAGAATACAAAAAATAGTAACTCACAAACTGCAATTTCATCTTCAAAAATCAATTACCTTTGCAGTCATGGAACAAAAAGAGGATTTATTAAAAGAGATTATTTCACATTCCAAAGAATATGGGTTTGTGTTTCCTTCATCAGAAATATACGATGGACTTTCAGCTACGTATGATTATGGTCAATTAGGTGTAGAGCTGCGAAACAACATCAAGCAATACTGGTGGAAATCTATGGTTCAGATGAATGAAAACATTGTTGGAATTGATGCTGCTATCTTTATGCACCCAACAACTTGGAAAGCCTCTGGGCATGTGGATGCTTTTAATGACCCATTGATTGATAACAAAGATTCCAAAAAAAGATACCGTGCAGATGTGCTTATTGAAGAGCATATTGAGAAAATCAGACAAAAAATAAATAAAGAAATAGAGAAAGCTTCGAAGAAATTTGGCGATTCTTTTGATGAGCAACAATTTAGGTCAACCAACCCAAATGTATTGCGAAACGAAGATAAAATTACAGAAATTGAAGGTCGCATGCGTACTACTTTAGAAAACAATGATTTGAATGGGATAAAAACCTTAATCGAGGATTTAGAGATTGTTTGTCCAATTAGCGGTTCAAAAAACTGGACAGAAGTGCGGCAGTTTAACTTAATGTTTTCAACAGAATTAGGGTCAGTAGCAGGCGATGCATCTACCATCTATTTACGTCCAGAAACAGCGCAAGGAATATTTGTTAACTTTCTTAATGTACAAAAAAGCGGGCGAATGAAAATTCCGTTTGGAATAGCTCAAATTGGGAAAGCGTTTAGAAATGAGATTGTAGCGCGCCAATTTATTTTCAGAATGCGTGAATTTGAACAAATGGAAATGCAGTTTTTTGTACGTCCGGGTGAGGAAATGAAGTGGTATCATCACTGGAAAGAAGCTCGTATTAAATGGCACAAAGCTTTGGGATTAGGCGAGAAGAGATACAGAGAGCATGATCACATCAAACTTGCTCATTATGCAAATGCTGCGTGTGATATAGAATTTGACTTCCCAATGGGATTCAAAGAATTGGAAGGAATACACTCGCGCACAGATTTCGACTTAAAACAACACGAGCAATATTCAGGGAAGAAAATGCAATACTTCGATCCGGAATTGAATCAAAATTACGTGCCTTACGTTGTAGAAACATCTGTTGGCTTAGACCGTATGTTTTTGGCAGTGCTAAGTGCTACCTATAAAAACGAGAAACTTGAAGACGGTTCAGAAAGAGTAGTTCTGAACTTACCTTATCAATTGTCTCCATACAAAGTGGCAATCATGCCGTTAACAAAAAAAGATGGATTGCCTGAAAAAGCACAAGCTATTTTCAACGAATTGCGCTTTGACTTTAATTGCCAATACGATGAGAAAGATTCTCCCGGGAAGCGTTATCGAAGACAAGATGCTATTGGCACACCTTTCTGTGTAATGGTTGATCATCAATCTTTAGAAGACAATACAGTTACAATCCGAAACAGAGATACCATGCAACAAGAGCGCGTTTCGATAGATTCATTGCATAGCTTTATTACGGAAAAGGTAAGCTGGAAGAATTTATTAGGGGTAAACTGAAAATAGTCGTTTTTTTTATTATCTGAGCTTAAGGTAGCTTAAAGCTAGAATTGATAAGGGTTTAAAGGTTTTTAACCGTTAATCAAAACTGAAAGATTTGACGTGAATTTTGCTAGTGAAATATTCTGAAATGTAGATATAGCAAGGGCATAAGTGTTTTTAACGGTTAATTTCAATATTTTACCTCTTTTTTTCATTTTTATTTTGTAGTAAAGGATATTTTTTCCTAACTTAAATAAGAAAAACATAAAAATGAATACGATTCCCCCTTCTACAAAAAGAAATTGCGTTGTTTGCCAAAAGCTAATTTATGGCCGAACTGATAAAGTTTTCTGCTCAATAGAATGTAAAAACCACTATCACAGAGTTTACAAAAAAGAAAAGAAAACTGTTACTTTTAACATTGATGCTATTCTTACAAAAAACTATCAAATAATTGCGGGCATGATGCCTCCTGGTGTGTTCAAAATAAAAATTTCTAAACTTGCCCTAGAACGTGTTGGATTTTTACCAAATTACTACACGCATCTAGATAACGAAGGAAACAAATGGATTTACAATTTTCAAATACTCATTGAAGGTGATGTAATAGAAATAGCGACTTCCAATAAAAGAAAAACGCATAACCCTTTCATTTACGAAAGATGGTATAGAAAGATAAGTCCTACACTGCAAATAGGAGCTGAATAAGCTAGATGTTATTATTTTACAACTCCTTTAAATTGTTCCAACAGCCCTTCAAGCTTTAAATTGTCTTTCATTAACTTTCGCTTTTCATCTACTTTAAA